>JAZNDV010000186.1:0-6417 GCA_045588285.1 Eubacteriales bacterium | reverse complement strand
CTCAGTGATATTATATTCGCCATAAAACTGGGAGAAGCCCAATATCACTCGGCGTTAGCCGAATATCACTGCGAAGCAATATAACTCGCCGCAAGGCGAATATAACTGAAAAAGACGATTGCTTTCGCAATCGTCTTTTTCTTGGTGGAGCGTAGGGGATTCGAACCCCTGGCCCCAACACTGCCAGTGTTGTGCGCTACCAACTGCGCTAACGCCCCGTATTCAGTTAAGCAATCAAAGCAAAAGACTGACTGAAACGGCAGTCTTTTGCTTTGGCGGAGATGGAGAGATTTGAACTCTCGCGCCGGTCTCCCGACCTACACCCTTAGCAGGGGCGCCTCTTCACCAACTTGAGTACATCTCCGTTCTCCCGACTGCTGACACCCGTATATTATACCCGATTTTGCATTTTTTGTCAAGGGGTTTCACACTATTATTTGTGACGTTTTTTCAAAACATATCAAAGGAAAATCCGTTCATTTTCCTTTGAATCCTGCTCCTTTACGGTTTGGATAACAAGATCCCTTTTAGAGGAGCGGGAAGACGGTTGAAAAAATCATTTGTCCGAATCTGGATTGATTCCATCGGTATAACCGGAGAAATCTTCAAATCGGTCAAAATGGAGAGGAGGAATTTTGTCCTCTTCTTTCATAGGTTGCAAGAGAGGGTCGTTGGGGTCTCCATCGGTGGAAAAAGTAAAAATCAACATGTTAAAGGCGACCAAGCCAATCATGAGATACACGCCGAACGAGGTAAAAACTTCTTTCAAAGCCACTTTATTGGAAGTGATCTGCGGATCGGACTCCCGGCGGGGGAAGAACAGGAAAAAGGAGGCGGCGACACCGAAAACCAATCCCATAAGAATCAGGAAATTGATATAGGCGGTGAATTCTCTGTTTCGGAAAAACACCCACCAAAGAGAAAGGGTGAGTTGGCTTGCGGCTTGAAGCACCACACAGCACCAGACCGAACGGATCCGAAGATAAAACCAACCAAGAATAAAACCGATGGAGAAGCGGACGATGATACGATAGGGGTCGCCGTCGCTTAAGGCATAGGCGATTCCGGAGACCAAAACGGCGGCAAGGGAATTTTCCTCCCGCATAGAACGAAGAGCGATTCCCCGGAAGGCAACCTCGTAAGCGAAAGAATAAAAAACGGTAGACAACACGATATAAAAGACCGTTTCGCTCCAATGATTTCCAAAATCGGGGAGGGTGACAGCGGTATGCAACCCCTTTCCTTCCAAAAAGGAAAGCAGCCACTCCGTGAGTCCCAAAGCTCCCAAGGTCAGACCGACAACGGCAAAACAACCGAAAATACACCGGACGATGGGGTGTTCCGATCGGGGAGAATCCCGGAAGATGGGAAGAAAGGGGTCCCGGCAAACTTTTAAGAAAACGAAGAAGGGCAGGAAAATGGATACTGCCTCCGCAAAGACGGTCAAAGTAGCTGCCAAATAATAATTCAGATGGACAGAAACCAAAGACGCCAATCCTCCGAGGCAAAAACGAAGAACCCACACGAAAACGGAAACGACGAAAACACCGCAGTATAAAACCCGTATACGTTCCCGGTGCGCTTGTTCTTCTATGGTCAATTCCGGCTTTTTTCTCATAAACGTGTCTACCTTTCCGATCATCTGCTACAAGTATACCACACTTTTTTTCATTTTGCAAGGGGAAAAGGGAAATTAACACAATTTCGCACGATTACGGGTCCTCAGCCGTGTTTTCCACAAAATTATCCACTTGAAATCGAACACTTGTTCAAAACTCATAGAACGCTTACTTGGAAATATATGGTAAAATAGAACCACGGTGAAGGACGGCGGCGAAGGGACGAAAATCAAAATAAGTTTCTGCATCGTCTTGCTTTCTCACCGATAAACAAGAAAGGAGGGGACGATTCTGAAGGAATACGGGACGCTGCGAGGCGACATTGCACGGCTGGCGCTGGAATATCTGAAAGACATCTTAGAAGATAACACGGCGGACTACGGCGACTACCGGGTAGAGGACGGGGAGTTTCGCTTTTGTCCCCGGGACGGGATGCACATTCCGGCAGACCGGGTCAGTGAGTGGAGTCTAACGAAAAGCGGCGGCGGAAAGATCCGATTTTTCGACAAAGCGGCAGCCATTGCCCTGGCGCGCTCCATCGGGGTATTTGACACACTTTCGGGCGAAGAAACGGAAGATCTGAGCGACGAAGCATTGTTTGGCGGTCCCGACCAGGAGGCATGAAAAAGAAAAAGACCATACCATGGAACTTTTCCGAGAAGCAAAAAAAATATCTGGAACGGTGCCGAAATGCAACCTATAATTTCGCCGAGGGAGCGGTTCGTTCCGGGAAAACCGTTTGCAATCTCCTTGCCTTTGCCCGGGCGCTGGAAGAAACGCCGGACAAACTCCATCTGGCAACAGGCGTTACCATCGCCGCGGCAAAACTGAATTTGGGAGACTGTAACGGCTTTGGGCTGGAGCATTTATTCCGGGGACGGTGCCGCTGGGGAAGATACCACGACAATCCTGCCCTGTACGTAGAGACGAAAACCGGGCAAAAAACGGTGATTTTTGCAGGGGGCGGAAAATCCGACAGTTACAAGCGGATCCGCGGGAATTCCTACGGACTTTGGATTGCAACGGAAGTAAACAAACACCATCTTGCAGAGGACGACACCTGCTTTTTGCAGGAAGCCTTTAACCGTCAGTTAGCGGCGAAGCAACGGCAGGTTTTCTGGGATTTCAACCCCGATTATCCAAAGCACCCGGTCTATACGAAATACGTGGACAAATTCCGCAACGACGGATTAAGCGTGAACTACATGCACTTCACCATTTTTGACAATCCGTCGGTGGGGAAAGATCAGCTGGAGAGTATTTTGAGGCAATATCAAAAGGGCAGCGTGTGGTATCGGCGCTGGATCTTGGGAGAACGGTGTGCGGCAGAAGGACTGATCTTCCCGGAGTTCACCGAACACCCGGAACGGTGGACGGTGAATACGCCACCGGAGGATCTTGAGTTTATTTCCCTGGGGTGCGACTACGGCGGAACTTTATCCCGAACGGTGTTCACGGCAGTGGGGATTCGGAAAGAATATCGAGGGGTTTGCGTACTCGCCTGCAAACGTTTGGAAAAGGGCAAAGGGAAAATCACCCCCGACGGTCTGGAGCAGGAATTCGTGCAATTCGTATTTGACATAGAACGGCGGTTCAAGCTCCGTCCACGGTACGCTTTCATGGATTCAGAGGGGCAGTATTTGACCAATGGGATTCGGTCTGCCTGCGCGAGAGCCGGGCTGTCGGTGGCAGTCTGCGACTGCAAGAAAGTAACCATCGCCGACCGCATTGCCTGTAAAATGAGGTTAATGAGTGAGGGGCGGTGGAGCGTTCTTTCCGATTGCAATCACGTCATCGCATCAACGGCAGAACTGGTATGGGACACCAACGCTCCCGACCGGAGACTGGATAACGGCACGACCGACGTGGATACCGCTGACGCGGAAGAATACGCATGGTCCTGTTGGATCAAACAATTTTCCACCCCTCCCAAAGAAAAGAGGTAATGAATGGAAACCATACTTTCTTATCTGAAAGATCGGTTCGGATATGACAATGTCGATCGAAGTTTTTACCGGAAGATCGACGAATGGGACCGTTGGTATACCGGAAAAGGAACGGAGTTTCACCGAACGAAGGTAAACAACGGACTTTCGGTCATCGAACACGATCTTAGTCAGATGAACATGGCAAAGAAGGTTGCCGAAGATTGGGCAAATCTTCTGATGAATGAAAAAACCCGCATTGATACCAACGACAATGGAGCGAGCGAATTTTTAAGGGGGAAAAACGGTAAGGGCGGCGTTTTAGGAGAAAACGATTTCTGGACGGGGATCAATCAGTTGGTAGAACGGTCTTTTGCGCTGGGCACGGGCGCCGTGGTTCTTCGTCTGGAGGGAGCGCTGGTGGACGGAAACGACCGGCTTCTCCCCTCTCCCGACGGTGCGATCCGTTTGGAATACGTCACTGCCCCCAATATTATTCCCTTGTCCTGGCAGGGGCAGACGGTCACGGAAGCGGCTTTCGTAGGAAATCTAACGGCAGGAGGACAAGCGTTAACCTACCTGCAGATCCATCGGAAAGAATCCGACGGATACGTCATTGACAGCGTTTGCTTTTCCAACAAGACCCGAAAGAAGGTGCCTCTCCCCGAAGGCATTTGCTCCACACTGCGGACGGGGAGCAATACCCCCTGGTTCGTCATCGTGAAACCAAATATCGTAAACAATTTGACGGACCTGCCCATGGGGATTTCGGTCTACGCCAACTCCATTGATATTCTGAAGGGGTTAGATCTTTGTTACGACAGTTTCAACATGGAATTTTATTTGGGCAAAAAGATGGTGTTTTTGCGCAAGGATCTGATGATGCAGGATCAGGAAGGGCGGATCTACGCCCCCCAAGACTGCAACCGTCAACTATTCATGTATATTGGAGACAAAAACGTGGACGGAGACCTGCTTCCCCAGGAATTCAATCCGGCGCTGCGGGTGGAAGATCATACCCAGGCAATTCAGCAGCATCTGAATTACCTTTCCTGCAAATGCGGATTCGGTGACCGGTATTACCGGTTCAACGGAACTTTCTCCCCCGCGACGGCAACGGAAGTGATCTCGGAAGACGCGGCGTTGTATCGCACGGTGCGGAAGCACGAAGTTCTTTTGGAGCAGCCGTTGATGCGGTTAACCAAAGCTATTTTAGAGGTCGGGAGAGAGATTCTCGGAATTTCCATGGGAGACGACGTTGAGGTTTCGGTACGGTTTGACGACAGTATTATCGAAGACCGAACAGCGGAACAGAAGCGGGATATGGAATTGGTCTCCATGGGATTGATGCTGAATTGGGAATTCCGCATGAAATATTACGGAGAAACCGAAGAGGACGCCCGGAAACGTTGTAAGGAGGAAGCACAGTGAACGAAGAATCAAACAAAACAGAACCGTTGTCGGTGGAAGAAATCTCGGCGTTACTCCCCGAGGGGTACGCGCTGGTAGAAAAGGACGGCTGGATTCCCCGAGAGCAGGCAGAAGAACAACTGCGGACAATGTCCTTTGACCGGCAGGTCGATCTGGAGCTGACCCGGTGCGGAGCAAAAAGCCTGACGGCAGCCCGGGCATTATTGGATCTGAACAAACTGAGAGAAAACCCCGATGGAGTTGCCTCGGCAGTCGGGAAGATCCGAAAAGAGAACGATTGGCTCTTTCAACATCAGTCCACCTTTTCCAGCGGGGCGGTATTGACCCCCCGAAGATCAGTGGACACGGAAACTATGACCGATGCGGAATATTACGCGTATCGAAAACAAATGAAAGGATAATAAACGATTATGAACAACTTTTTGAACACCAAAAACATTGCCAGAGAGGCACTTCCCATTTTGGAATCCAATCTGGTATTCCCCGCACTGATCCACACGGATTTTTCTGAAGACTTCTCCAAACAGGGAGACACCATTCAAGTGCGGAAACCTCCCATTTACAATGCATCTGAATTTGACGGAGAAATCAAAATTCAGGATATTGACGAAGGAAACGTCCTGGTGAAATTGGACAAGATCGCCGACGTATCCGTTGAATTGACCGCAAAAGAAATGGCGTTAAACGCGGAAGATTTTACGAAGCAGGTCATTGAGCCCGCAATGGTTGCGTTGGCAGAAAAAATCAACGCAGACGGACTTGCCCTTTACAAAGACATTCCCTACTGTTGCGGAGAACCCGGAGTAGCGCCTTCCTCTCTGTCCGACATTGCAACCGCGGCGAAATTCCTGAATGATCAAAAAGCTCCTTTGACGGGCAGAAGCGGGGTATGGAACACCGAAGCCATTGCAAACTTCCAGGTGCTTCCCGCCTTGGTCAACGCAGAAAAGTGCGGTTCTACCGACTCGTTGAGAGAAGGTTCCATCGGCCGCGTATTCGGCATCGATCATTACTTCTCCCAGCAGGTTCCCTATCATCAGTCCGGAATCTCCGCCGAAGACCTTCAAGCCATTGAGGGAGACAAAGACGGCAACACCACGTTTTTCTCCGTAACCGGATCTCTGGAAACGGGAGACATTATTCAAGTGGACGGCAACACCTATCTGGTTCTGGAAGGCGGCAAAAGCGAGGAAGACTACTTTGAAGCAAAAATTTCCCCTTCCCTGAAATCGGAAGACTTTGGAAAACTCGTTACGGTCATCGGCAGCCACGCCGCGAACATGATGTTTCACAAGAGTGCCTTCGGCTTCGTTACCCGTCCGCTGGAAGCAGCCCGCGGTGCAGACAGTTACGTCACTTCTTATAACGGTCTTTCCGTCCGTGTTACCATGGACTACAATATCGCCACCAAGAAGCAGACTCTTTCCATTGATACCCTCTAT
>JAZNDV010000185.1:0-6425 GCA_045588285.1 Eubacteriales bacterium | reverse complement strand
ATTGGTAAAGTTCACGTCCTTTTTCCGTTTGTCGGTCACGGTCATGCCTGCCATGCCGAAGTCTACGGCTTTGGTGGAAACGGAGGTGATGATGGAATCGAACTTCATATCTTCGATCTTCAGTTCCATACCCAATTTCTTAGCAATTTCCGCGGCGATCTCCGCGTCGATCCCGACGATCTTGCCGTCTTCATAATACTCATAAGGCTTGAAAAATGCGTTGGTCGCCATGACCAAAACCTTATCTTTCGAAGCGTCTCCCTGCCCGTTGTCCGCATCAGAATTGCCGGAAGCGGCGTTGTTTCCGTCCGAACCGGAAGCGACTTTGTCATCGGAACCGGCATCCGCATTTACGTCCGCGGGAGCGCAGGCGGTCAACAGGCAAAGCCCCATCAAAACCGCAAGCATAAGAGCGATAAATTTTTTCATTGTAAATTCCTTCTTTCACAAAATTTGTAATTGAGTGGTAAGAGTATAACACATTCTTTGCAAATTGTCAAGGGATTTTTGCATAAATATTCGATTATTTACATTTATTTCACAAATTAGCAGAAAAAAATAGTGAATATTCGCATTTCATTGCGGTTTTATGCAAAAAATTTCGTCACAGGTTCCTGCGCCACGTTTCCCCGAGGATCTTTGCCGTACAAGTTGACACGGTCAACATTTTATGATATAATGAGAAAAATTGATCTTTAACCAAACGGAGAAATTCTTATGCTTTCCAAAAACCATTTCATCAAAGCCACGGAAGAATACAATACCATTGAAAAAAGCGTCCCCGCATATTATTTTCGGAGAAGCTTTGCTTCTGACGGAACGCCGGTCAAGATTTCGGTGGCAGTTTGCGGATTTTACGAGATCTGGTTTAATGGAGCCCGGATCACCCGGGGCTTTTTATCCCCTTACGTCAGCAATACCGACGATTACATCTATTACGACGAATATTTCCTCACCCCCGACGCAGGGGAAAACGTGATCGGGCTGACGTTGGGAAACGGATTTCAAAACAATCCCGGCGGACACGTGTGGGAATTTGACAAAGCCCCCTTCCGGAGCGCCCCTATGGTTTCTCTTTGGGTGGAAAAAGCCGATGGTTCCGGGGAGATCTTGCTTGTCAGCGACGAGAATTTCAAAATTTTCCCCTCTCCGATCCGGAGCGACGATTACCGCTTCGGGGAATATTACGACGCTAATTTCGAAATCGAAGGGTGGAACAAAGCAGGATTTGACGATTCCGGGTGGGAGCCCGCCCTTCCCGCAACGGCACCCAAGGGAGATTTGCGGATCGCCGACGTCTCGCCCATCGTGGAAGAGCGGGAGATCGAACCCATTGAGATCTTCCCGAGCGGAAACGGATATATCTATGATTTCGGACAATGCAACGCCGGCATCTGCCGTTTGAAGATCAACGGCAGAAAGGGACAAAAAATCGAATTGCGCCACGCCGATTCCTTGCTTGACGGGGATCTGAATATCCGTCAGATCTGGTTCCACCATCAATGGGAGCGGGACAAAGACCTGGTGCATCGGGACGTTTACGTTTGCAAGGGAGACGGAACGGAAACCTATCAACCCACCTTCACCTACCACGGATTCCGGTACGTCCGGGTAGACGGCATTACGGAAGAGCAGGCAACGAAAGATCTTTTAACCTATCTCGTTTATCATACGGATCTGACTTCCCGGGGAGGATTTTCCTGCTCCGATCCTATGGGAGAAACCCTGCAGGAGATGACCCGCCGGAGCATCGTATCCAACTTCCATCATTTCCCCACCGATTGCCCCCAGCGGGAAAAGAACGGCTGGACGGCAGACGCAGCGTTGACCTGCGAAGCGGCGCTTCTGAATTTTGATCCCGAACGGAACTACCGGGAATGGATGCGGAATATCTGCAAAGCCCAGCGGGAAGAAGGAAGCTTGCCCGGCATCGTTCCCACCGGCGGCTGGGGTTTTCATTGGGGGAACGGTCCCGCATGGGATTGTGTCTTGGCGTATCTTCCCTATTATACCTATCTTTACCGGGGCGAAACGGACATGATTCTCGAATCTGCACCGTCTTTCCTTTCTTATTTGCGGTATCTGAGATCCCGCTGTGACGGGCAGGGGCTTTTGAGCATCGGGCTGGGAGATTGGTGTCCCGTCGGAGGCGGAAAACCGAAAGCGCCGCTGATTCTGACCGATTCGATCATGGCAATGGACATTTCCAATAAAATGGCGGAAATGTTCCGCGCTGCGGACCAGCCGGAAAAGGAAACCTTTGCCCGAAAGGAAGGGGAAGCATACCGCCGGGCGATCCGGGAGCATCTGATCGACTTCAATACCGTGCTTGCGGCAGGGGAATGTCAGTCCAGCCAGGCAATGTGCCTGTTCTACGGCGTATTTGAACCTGAGGAAGAAGCAACTGCCTTTGCAAATCTTCTCAAAATGATTCACGATGCAGAGGATCACATGGACGTAGGCGTTTTGGGGGGCAGGGTCATTTTCCACGTGCTCACCCGGTTCGGATACAGCGACCTTGCCTATCGCATGATCACCCGGGAGGATTACCCCTCCTTCGGCAACTGGGTCAAGCGGGGGGCTACCACCCTTTGGGAAAATTTCTTTCCCGATCAGGTGTCTTCCATGAACCACCATTTCTGGGGAGATATCAGCGCGTGGTTTATCAAGTGCATTGCAGGGATTCAGCTGAATCCCGGAAAACACGACGTGAACACGGTGGAGATCCACCCCGCCTTCATTCCGACGTTAGATCAAGCGTCGGCACACCACGTCGCCCCGGCAGGGAAGATTGTGTCCGCGTGGGAGCGAAAAGGAGAGGATATCCTTCTTCACTTGGAAATCCCCCAAAAAGTCCGTGCCGCCGCTCAATTGGATCCGGGCTTTGTCTTTGAAGACGGAACTAACCGAAAAACAGTGACCTCCGGCACGTATAAGATTATTGCAAGATCCCGTTAACAGCAGAACTCCCTGAAGATCATACCAACGAAACGGAGACGCTTCCTTTGAAGCAGTCTCCGTTCTTCATTTCCGGGAAAAGTTGCACCCCCGGAAGAAGGGGAATCTTCCGGGGGTGCGATAAGAGAAGGAATCTGGAGTGAGCATATTTATTCGGAGACCGCAGAAGACGCAGGTGCGTCGGTCCCATCGGAGACACCTTCGGTGCCGTTATCCGTAACGCCGGAGCCGTTCGATTCTTGGCTGAAAGAGGAGAAAATACCGTTTGCTTCGGAATCGGTGGAATGACTTTCCGCAGAAGGAATCTTCAGCATTTGCCCTACGGTGATCTTGTTCGGATCTGTAATTTCTTCGTTGCAAGCGACGATCTGATCCACGGGAACGCCGTATTTCGCCGCAATTCCACTCAAGGTTTCTCCGGAGACAACCGTATGGATCACCTCATCGGAAACGTTGATATTTACCGTTTCGTCGTGGCAAATATACCATTCATCGTTATTTCCGTTCCGGGAAGAGGTTCCCCAATAGGAAAGAATCTCCACGGTCGTCTTTTTGTTCACCGTCAAAAAGAAAGTAACGGAGTTCAATTTCCCCTCACTTGGCGTTGGGTTTTTCCACAATTGCTGGGTATGATAGATCTTCGGGCAATTCTTTGCGGTAATGATGCAAAAGCCGGTGCTGGCGGTGCTTTCGCCGTACGAAACGGTAACACTGTAGGTTTTCCCCGATTCCAGCTCCAAAGTGTACGCGGGTCTTGTTTTTTGAGGTTCCACCAACGTACGGGTCTCTCCCTCCGTAACGCTGACGGAAACGACAGCAGCGAAATTTGCAGTCTGAATTCGGTTGGAAACAGAGGTGACGTTATGAGAAAAATAGGCGTATGCCGTAAAACTCATGACAGCCAGACAGATCACCATCATCACCGCGGTGGCGGCGGTGCGGATCAGCATGACGTTGTCTTTAATTTTTCCGTGCTTCGGGATATGGAAATATTTATAGTAAAATTTCCTCATGCGATCCACCTCCTTTTTGGGATTTGCCGAAAATTATGAATTAGTTTTTCAGTTGCTCTGCTTTAACGATAATCCCCAGGTCCACCGTGGGCATTTTATTTTCCCGATAGTTTGCAGCGTTGTGAACTTCTTCGGGCAGATAGAGAACAAGGGCGAGGTACGCAACGCCTTCGGGCTGCAGCGTTGCCGGTTCGGGATCGTAACGACTGAGATCCGAAGTAGCAATTTTTTTTGCAAAATCCCGGGTTTTCACGAAATTTTCCATCTCCGCTTCGGTCTCGGCAACGGCGATACCGAACTTCAAATAATCTTGCAAATGAATGGTCCCTCCGTATCCGTTGACGCCGGGGGTGTAGTCGTTGACGCTGACCGCCGTGTAGAAGTTAAAAGGAACGTCGCCCAAATTTTCCACTTTCAGATAGACCACCTGAACGTAGCCCGGTTCGTAAAGGGCTTGATCGTCAAAGATATCGGTTTTTCCGTCGATGGCTTCCCAAGTAACGCCGTCGTCCAAGCGGTGGGACACCGCCAATTCAAAATCAGCAAAATGGAAGATATTGTTCAATTCTTCCGAGGTATCGGTGAACCACGCCAAAGATACGCCGGTTCCCAAAATCGCCCAAATCAGAAGGAAAAAGAGACTCATGGTTATGGCGATTTTTCCGTAGGTTCGTTTTTTTGCCTGCAGCAACACGGTTCTTCCTCCTCCTTTCAGATTACGCGGTTGTTTTGTCGTTTTTCCTGCTCTTTTTCCGCCACAGTAACAGAATAATGACTGCGATCAACGATCCTGCCATCACCGAAATCCACACGCCGAATTGGGCGTTGTCGCCGGTAGGCGGGGGTTTGGGGTCGGTGTCTTCCACCGGGGATTCTTCAATCTTAAATTCCCAATCCAAATACCCAATCTGTTTTTGGTATTGATTATCCAATTCCACCGGTACCGTCAAGATCACGTCCAGGTCAATTTCACCCCCGGAATATAACGTTCCGAGGCAGACCCAATCGATGAGTTGGGCAGGCTGGTCGGCGGCGGCGTCAAAGAGATACGCCAGCGGGTCGTCTTCGCTCTTCCGCACCGTAAGCGCCAATTGGGACAAAAACGCCGCGGAATCTTCCTGTGCCCCGAGAGAACGCAAATACACCTTGATCTTCACGTCCTTGGAAGCGTCGTTTTTGAGGGTGATTTTTTGGGTCAGAACGTCCCCGGGCATCACGTCTTTGAAATTCGAAAACAGGTCGGTAGGGGAATATCCGCTCCCCGGCTCGAAAATAAATTCTTTTGCCTTTCCGGCATAGGTCACTTTGCTTTCCGCAGAGGCGGGCAACACCGAAGAAAGGGTCACCAGCACCAATATCAACAGAGTTACGATCTTTTTCATTCCGCACCTCCATGATCCTTGGGCCAGCCGGAAGCGGTGTAAATTTTGCCGTCGGTGACAGGATTGTTTTCACTCTGCACCGCCTGCGCAACCACCGTTAATTGCAAAGTTTTTCCGATATAACCGTTATCCACCTTCGACCCCACGATCTCCACGTGGGAGAACACTTCGGGGGTGGTCTGACCGGGTTGTACGGTCTGTTTGTAATAGTACCAGCCGTCGTGCCATTCCCAATCGGCTTGATTGATATTTAACTTGAAGCAATCCTCGGCGGATAATTCCTTGGAATCAACGCCGTAAACCAATTTCACCCGCAGATAAAAGGGATGCGAACAATCACTTTCGACGGTGACTTCTTTACTGACCACGTCTCCGGGAATGACGTAGACTCCTTCCTTGGGGAATTCGGTTCCCTGATCGGTCCTTTCGTGAATGATAAACTGAATGTCGCCGGAGGTCACCACGTTGGTGGTCTTCCCGATGACGGCATAATACGCCAACGTTCCGTGGCTGAACAGGTTCATGACCAAGGCGACCAAGGCGACCGTCGCCAGTTTTAATTTTATCTTTCCCAACGAAATGTCCTCCTTTCGGTTTTTTTCGACAGGCAAAAGGCAGAAACGTCGGACTTCTGCCCTTTGCCTGCCGCCCAACCCCCCGAGGGGGTCGGGTGGCTTAAGGTTAGGTAACTGAATTAGTAAACGTCAACGCCGTCAACTACAACGTTAAGCTTATCGGTACCCATGGAGTTTTTGTTTGCCCACAGGGTAGTGCCGGTGCTGATGCCCTTGTCATTGATTTCGTAACCGTTAACGGTAGTGTTGGTAACGATCAGCTCGTAGGACTTGCCGTAATCGTTGCCGATCTCGATAGCTGCCTTCAGGTCGGCCAGGCCGCCCTTGTCGTTGAAGGTACAGCCGTTGACGGTCAGCTTGGTGTTGGAAGTGCCATACAGCAGCAGAGCCTTGCCATCGGAGTTGAAGGTGCAGTTGTTGAATTCAGCGGTGGGTGCGCCCCAAGTCCATACGTTATAAACATCACCGGAAACATTGAAGGTGCAGTTATTGAACAC
>JAZNDV010000184.1:0-5696 GCA_045588285.1 Eubacteriales bacterium | reverse complement strand
TTCGTTTTCCTCAAAATGACCGCCGATGCCGATCCACATTCCTTCGTTCAAATCCTTTTCTTTTTTGATCCGGTGTAAGAGCAGAACTTCACCGTCTCGGTAAAGGTAGCATAGGGTGGTATTTTTCATAAAAATCTCCTTTGTAAAACAAAAGACCTGCAGAACGCAACTGCAGGTCCTTCCGTTTCATCGTCTTTTGGGATTCTCACTCTGACCGAGCAGGTAGTCCACCGAAACGTTATAGAAATTCGACAGGCGAATCAGCACGTCGGTGGGAATGTCTCTGGCGCCCAACTCGTAACGAGAATAGCAAACCTGAGAGCAACTGAGGATCTGGGCGATGTCTGTTTGTGTGAGATCGTGGTCTTCCCGAAGATCTCGGATCTTTTGATACTGCATGGCGGACACTCCTGTTGTGTGATTTTTTTGTGTGTTGTGTTCCTGCAGTGAATGCAGGAAATCTGCATTCCTGCGTTGGGTCTATTATAGCATACTTTTTTTCAAAAAGTGTGAAAATAAACCGAAATGGTATAAAACTTTTTGTGAAATCCCCTCAAAATTGCGAAAAAACGGGATAGGGGTCGTTTTTTCTCTATCCCGTCGTAACATTCCGCTGCGGTTTGAAGGAATTCGGAAACCCCTGCGTTTACGGCTCGTTTTTCTTCTGCTTCCGGTAATTTCCCGGGGACGTACCGTAATGTTTGCGAAAGGTTTTGATGAAATAACTTAAGTCGCTGAATCCACATTCCAAGGCAATTTCGGTGATGGATTTTTCATCTTCCCGCAAGGCCTCCGCCGACTTTTCGATCCGGTATTTATTCAGGTATTGTATGGGAGTTTCTCCCGTGACGTTTTTGAAATATTCTCCGAAGTAGTTTTCGCTCAGTTCCGCCGCGTTTGCGATGTCTTTCAGCGAGATCTGTTCCGAAAAATGTTCCTGAAGATACAATACCGCCCGTTCAAAGGCAATCAGCCGGGGTTTTCGGCGGGGGAGATCTACCGAACTGGTTGGCGCATCCTTTAACCATCGGGCGATCAGTCCGTAAAGAGCACTCAGTGCTTCCGCTTCAAATCCGAATTGCGGATTTCGCAAGGCTTGGAACCATCGGTCTAATTCCGGTGTACCGGGCAGGATCCGCGGGGTCGTGAACAATTGTTTTATCTGCGGATAGCTGGGGCCTTTCAGAAGATTCAAAAGGAATCTCCGGTCAAATACCACGCATTCGTAATGGCTGTTTACCGGAATCCCGCTGTGTACCGCTCCGGAAGGAATCAGAAGGAATTGTCCTTCGTTCAGTTCTATGGAGGCACCGTCGACGGAAAGGACCAACTTCCCCCGGCGTACGGTTACGAGTTCCGTTTCCGGGTGCCAATGGTGGATCATCTGGTATCGGGGGTGGCTCTCGTCTACGGAATAAAACGCCATGGGAAACTGTTCGGTTTTGTGGGAAATGGTTTCTCTGCAAAGATGAAAAATCATAAAAATCCTCTGTGGATTCCGGAAAAAGTTTCGCCAAAAGGATAAAAAAAGACCTTTTGAGTGAAAAAATCCGGAAATTGTTATACTTTATCCTTATTATAATACAAGACAAACTCTTTGTCAAGAGGTATAATTATAGTAAAGAAAAAAAATTGGAGGTACATATTATGGCAAAAAACAGATACGTTGGTTCCTACCCCGTGATCGGGATCCGTCCCATCATCGACGGCCGCCGGGGCCCGTTGAAACTGCGTGAAAGCTTGGAAGACCAAGTTATGGGTCTTGCCGAGGCTGCAAAAAAACTTTTTGAGGAGAATCTTTTCTACTCTAACGGAGATCCTGTCAAGGTCGTGATCGCTGATTCTTCCATCGGCAGAGTTCCCGAGGCTGCCGCTTGCGCCGACAAATTTAAGAAAGAAGGGGTGGACATTACCCTGTCCGTCACTCCCTGCTGGTGCTACGGTTCGGAAACCATGGATATGGATCCCAACACCATCAAAGGCGTTTGGGGATTCAACGGTACGGAACGCCCCGGTGCCGTTTATCTTGCCGCTGTGCTTGCGTCTCACGCTCAAAAGGGACTTCCCGCCTTCGGCATCTACGGTCATGAGGTTCAGGATCGGGATCAGGTGACCGAAATCCCGGAAGACGTAAAGGAAAAATTGCTCCGTTTCGGCAGAGCCGCCGTTGCCGTTGCCACTATGCGCGGAAAATCCTATCTGCAGATCGGTTCTCAGTGCATGGGAATCGGCGGTTCCATTATGGATCAGGATTTCGTCGAATCTTATCTGGGAATGAGAGTCGAATCCGTGGACGAAGTTGAAATCCTGCGCCGCATGGAAGAGGGAATCTACAACGAGGAAGAATATCAGAAAGCCCTTGCTTGGACGAAAGAACATTGCAAAGAGGGAAGAGACGATAATCCGGAAAGCGTGAAATTTTCCGACGAGCAGAAAGAAAAACAGTGGGAGTTCACCGTCAAGATGTATTGCATCATCAAGGATCTGATGGCGGGCAATCCCAATCTTCCCGAAGGTTTTGAGGAAGAAATGGTAGGACATAACGCCATTGCCGGCGGATTCCAGGGACAGCGTCAATGGACCGACCATTGGCCCAACTGCGACTACCCCGAAGCCCTTCTCAGCTCCACCTTTGACTACGAAGGCGCCCGGGAACCCTATACCCTCGCCACCGAAAACGACGTTCTCAACGGTCTTGGAATGTTGTTTATGCGGCTTCTGACCCATCGGGCACAGATTTTTGCCGACGTTCGTACTTACTGGTCTCCCGAAGCCACCAAGCGGGTCACCGGCTACGATTTGGAAGGAAAAGCCAAAGAAAACGGCGGTATTATCCACCTGCTGAATTCCGGCGCCGCTTGCTTGGATGCCTGCGGAGAATGTAAAGACGAAAACGGAAATGCCATCATGAAAAAATGGTGGGAAGTCACCGACGAAGATATTCAAAAGATGACCGATTCCACCGTTTGGTGCGAAGCCGGATTCGATAACTTCCGGGGCGGCGGATTCTCCAGCCACTTTACCACCCGCGCCGAAATGCCCTGCACCATGATCCGTCTGAATCTCGTCAAAGGATTGGGTCCCGTTCTTCAGATCGCCGAGGGCTGGACGGTCAATCTGCCTGACGAAGTTTCCGATAAGCTGATGGAACGCACCAACCCCACCTGGCCCTGCACTTGGTTTGCTCCCCGTTGTGACGGCAAAGAGGGAAGTCCCTTCTGCACCGCTTACGACGTAATGAATAACTGGGGCGCCAATCACGGTGCAATCTCTTACGGTCATATCGGTGCCGATCTGATCACTATGTGCTCTATGCTCCGGATCCCCGTCTGCATGCACAACGTTCCCGACACCGAAATCTTCCGTCCCGCCGCTTGTAACGCTTTCGGCATGGCCAAAGAAGGCCAGGACTACCGGGCTTGCCAGACTTACGGTCCTCTGTATAAGAAATAAGGAGAACGGTCTATGCGAGATTCTACTTATGAGTATAGGGGATCTGCAGTCCCTTTGGAGCGTTATGAATGGGATCGGACGTGGATCTCACATCCGGAAGATCATAACGCAAAGCGGGTTTTTTACGTCGGCGATTCCATTTCTTGGGACGGTGTTCGCCCGGAGGTTCAGAATATCGTTGGACGGGAATTTCTAATTGATGCATTGGCTACTTCCAAGGCATTGGATAATCCCTGTTTTTTGCCGACGCTGGATCTTATGTTTCAGCAAGTTCACAAACCGAATCTTATTATTGTGAATAACGGCCTTCACGGCTGACATTTGAGTGATGAAAAGGAATATCCAGCCTTGTTGGAGTCCTTTCTTCTCTCGCTGAAAGAACTGATAAACGTTCCCATCGGGGTGGTTTTGACTACCTTCGTTGCTGATGCAAATCGGAATCTTCGCGTGAACGCTCGCAATGCTGCCGCCATCGCCGTCGCGGAAAAGCTCGGATATCCCATTATTGATCTTTACAGTACGTCGGAAAAGCATGCCGATTTGCAACGGTCGGATGGTGTCCACTTCTCCCCGGAAGGGTATCAACGTCTTGCTGAGACTATGGTTCCCCGTCTTCGGGAACTTCTGAAGTAATTCACCTAAGAAATCAAAAAACGCCCTCGCAACTCAAACCGTGCGGGGGCGTATCTTATCCCATCACAATTGTATATATCGACCAAAAATATAAAATATATTGATAACTTTTGTGTATAAAATATAAGAAAATGCAAAAACCCTCTTGACAACGGCAGGAAAGTATGCTATAATAAAACCACAAAGAAGAGAACCCCGGCCAGAGGAGATCCTCACCACCTGTCGATCGGACACAGCCGAGCCGGAAGAGTTGCTTTCTTGGAAAAGGAGACGAGGAGTATGAGAAGTCCGAATATCTGATCTGGGTTGCCGCGGCAAGGTGCCCGGTGTCCCGAAAAGATCACTCCCATGGATTCCCCGAAAGGAGAACCGGATCATGAGAAGTCCCAACATCTGAGTTGGGTGCCGTAACAAAGGGTTGCGGTTTCCCGAAATCGAAAACATTTTCTCGAAAAAACCGATCGTTTCCCCGGAAGGAGAACGAAAGATGAAAATTCCGAAAAAGTAAACCGGGTCGCGTCCGTAAACTGCGGAGCGTCCCTTGAAATACTCACTCGCACCCTTCCCTTAACGGAGAAAGGAAACGGAGTATGAATCTGCAGAAGTTCATGAAACTTCAAACCGAATGAGTTGGGGATCCGGACAAAAGGTTCGTGATTCCTGCCCAATCCAAAACCACTTCGTTATGAGGCTTGAGACCCATGAAGTAGTTTCTTCTTCGCACAGACCGTGCGATGGTCCGGACGATCCGGCAAACCCGAATTTTTGAAATGAGGTACAGTCCAATGTGCTAAAAACGGCGAAATCCCATAACGTCGTTTGATTCGGTAAAATAATAATCGTGAGATAAGGGGGCAGATGGTTCTGCCCCCTCGGTGTTGTTTCGCTGAATAAGAACAAAAATTATCCTTCACAGATTTTACATAACTCTTTCCCGTCTGCCGTGGCGGCAGACAATGTGGTCTTTATGATCTCCTTTGCCCGTTTCAATCCGGAGCAGTCGGAAGATAAATGATATTTCGTTCCGCTTTTCGTTACGTATACCGTCGGATCTTTCGAAGGATCGGGGAGAGCTTCTTCCCAAGGAATTTTTTCGTCCAAAGGAACTCCGTTGGTCTCAGAGATGAGATCTTTCGTGCCTCGGTCTGCACCGAGAAAAATCACCGTTACGAATCCTGCAAAAAAGACCAAAACGATGCAGGCGCTTTGTATCCATCTGCGGCTCATTGGTTGCGTTCGTTCATGGGTTCTTCCGGAATAATCCCATGTTCTTTCTCGTATTGTTTGATATATTCTTCCAATACAAATTCGATTTCCTTATTTTCCGATCTCTTATGCGCCTCTGCTATGACCCGAAGTTTGTAGTGCATTTCTTCTGAAATACGCAGGGAAAAAGGTTGATAATAGTTTCCTCTCACGAAAATTCTCCTTCTCTTGAAATCCAGAATTATTGTATATTGTAATTGTGAATTTCAAGAGGAGATTTTTTGACATCAAATTGAAATTCTTTTTTCTGAATTGATATGGATAAAAATGCATAATGAATGAGAAGAATACATTTTTTATAAAAAACCAGCCGTAATTTTTACAAAATTATTACTTTTCTTGCA
>JAZNDV010000183.1:0-4637 GCA_045588285.1 Eubacteriales bacterium | reverse complement strand
TGCACCGAACAGGGAAGACGGGACTTTATGCACTTCTTGAAAAACGTAAAATAAGGAATTCTGTTATGCCTTTGAAACATTCTCACGGCGGACACCGTGCCCGATTGCGCGCCCGCTTTCGGAAAGCTCCGGACAGTTTGGAAGATCATGAACTGTTGGAATTACTCCTCTTTTACGCAATTCCCCAAAAGGATACCAATCCCCTTGCCCATGATCTTTTGCAACGGTTCGGTTCTCTTTCCGGCGTTCTGAATGCAAATCTTACTCAGATCTCTCAAGTCCCCGGTATGGGGGAAACGTCGTCCCAGCTGCTTCCCGTGGTTTTAGAGTTGAACCGCCGTTATCTCCGCCAGCAGCTCTCCAAAGATCCACCGAAGGCATATGATCCCGAATACGTAGGTGGAATCTGCCTCTCCAAGTTCTTTGATAAGACCGAAGAGCACGTTTGGGCTCTTGCGTTAAATTCCCGTTACGACGTCGTCGCAGAGGCGGAAATCGGGATCGGTGATTTTTCTTCTGCTCCTATCAATACCGTTCAGCTGTCCGGGTTGATCCATCAATGTAAAAATTGCGTTTTTGTCATTGCCCATAATCACCCTTCCGGAATCGCCCTGCCCTCCGAGGCGGATTACAAGACCACCGATTTTCTTCGGATGTTTATTTCCGATAGCGGAGGAAGAATGGTAGATCATCTGATTTTTGACGGAAGGGGAGATTTCGTCTCTTTGGGTGAAAGTAAACAAATGGACGGTCAGAACCGTTTCTATTACGAAGTCCGGCAGGTGAAAGATGAATCTTCCGGTAAACTTCAGTTTGTCTTCAACAAAACGCCCCTTGTTGCAGATATTATGACAAAAAATCAAACTTTGGAAGGGAACCCTTGACATTTCCTTCATTTTATGATATACTATCCAAGTTCCTAAGACAATAGGTGCTTTATGCTGAAATATGCCTATCGAGGACGCAAAACAAAGTTCATAAGCCCAACGGCTTTTTGCGCTCTTTTGCCCTCATAGGTGCAGAAGAGCATTTTTTATTGTTGTCATGTCTTTTCTCGGAGGTGAAAATAATGGCAAGTGAAAAGATTCTTGAATCCAAGAAACAGGTCGTCAATCAGATCACCGATCGTATTCAGAACGCAAAAGCCGGTGTGTTCGTTGATTACAGCGGCATCAACGTCGCTGACGATACTCAGCTCCGCCGCGAACTTCGCGCTGCAGGTGTTGAGTACACCGTCGTAAAGAACACCCTGACCAAATTTGCTCTGAAGAACGTTGGTTACGATGCTCTTGACGTCCACATGGAAGGCACCACCGCATTGGCTACTTCTACCGATGACGTGGTCGCTCCCGCAAAGATTCTCTGCAAATATGCAAAGGATCACGAAAACTTCAAGATCAAAGCCGGCTTCTGTGAAGGCGAAGTAATGGACGAAAACGGCGTTAAGGCTCTGGCTGCAGTTCCTTCCAAGGAACAGTCTCTGGTCAACCTTATGTACGTTCTCCAGGCTTCTACCCGCAACCTGGCTGTGGTGTTGAACCAGTACGCAGAAAAAATGGCAGAACCCGCTGCCGAAACCGCAGAAGCGTGAGTGTATAACCATCGTCACGCAAATTAAAAAACTTACTATTCAGGAGGAAAATTAAAATGGCTAGCGAAAAGATCACTAACATTGTTGAAGAACTCAAAACCCTTACCATCATCGAAGTTGCTGAACTCGTTAAGGCAATCGAAGAAGAATTCGGCGTTTCCGCCGCTGCTGCAACCGTTGTTGCCGCTGCTCCCGCTGAAGGTGGCGCTGCTGCCGCTGCTGAAAAGGATGAATACGACGTTATCCTGACCGACGTCGGCGAATCCAAGATGGGCGTTATCAAAGTCGTCCGTGAAATCACCGGCTTGGGCTTGAAGGAATCCAAGGAAATCGTTGACGGTGCTCCCAAGGCTGTCAAGGAAAAGGTTTCCAAGGCTGATGCCGATGCCGCTAAGGAAGCTCTCGAGGCTGCCGGCGCTAAGGTTGAACTGAAGTAATTTCACTCCATACTAAAAAGAATCCTCCCCGTTTGGGGAGGATTCTTTCTATGTATATCAGATATTTCGTTTACATATCGTAGGAACTTTTCGTCAAAGTCAGTTCCAGAGCTTTTTCTCCCAGATATTCTTTAATATCCATGTCGAGATATTTACACAGATCCACCATTTCCGCAACGGTGTTGACGTTAACGTCAATGCCGTTTTTCATGCGGTCTTCACAAGCGTATACTTCTTTTTCTCCGTGGGTGTAGATCCGATCCTGTCCTTCTGCTTTCGGGGATTCACGAAGTTCTCTCAAGAGGGTCGAGAGATGTTCACGAATGGAATCCGGATCTCCGAATACAGCAGGATTGATCGCAATAAAGCCGTGGCAGGTTCCGCCCTTGCCTCCGATATGCGTATGATTGGACGTAAGACCCATCGAAAGAATAGATGTGAAAATTTCGCAGAACATTCCGTAGCCGTAACCCTTATGGCTTCCGCTTTGTTCCGTTTCTCCGCCCAGGGGTACGATGCCGCCGCCTGCCTTCGCTACGATATTTTTCAATACGTCGGAAGCGTCGGAGCTACCCTTGCCCGTTGCGCCCAGCGCCCAGCCTTCGGGAAGAGGCTTTCCAAGTTTGTTGTAGATTTCAAGTTTTCCACGTGTCACGACGGTGGTAGATGCATCAAAGAAGAAATCGTAGGGTTCCGCGGGCATAGCGATTGCGATGGGGTTGCTTCCCAGCATCGCCTTTCTGCTAAAGGTGGGAACCATGATCGCTTCCGAGTTGGTCATCGACATTCCGATCAGTCCCTCTTTGCACGCCATTTTTGCGTAATATCCGGCAATACCGTAATGGTTTGAATTTCTCACCGTAACGATTGCCATTCCGGTTTGTTTTGCCTTTTCAATTGCAAGATTCATTGCCTTGTATCCCAAAAGCTGTCCCATTCCGTCGTTGCCTTCAATTACGGCAGAAACGGGAGTTTCAAAGACGATTTCCGGTTTTGCTCCGACCTTGATCAGCCCCTTTTCAATGCCCTTGTGATAACGAACAAGTCTTTGCATGCCGTGGGATTCAATGCCGTACAGATCGCTGGTCAGAAGTACGTCTACGATGATATCGCTTTCTTCTTTGGAAAATCCGAATTTCATAAAAGCGTCCGTGCAGAATTTTTTTAAGACCTCGTAAGAATAATTGATGCTGTTACCCATTGTTTTTCTCCTTATTTTGATTGATTTTTCAAAATTGTATCTGAATTGTATTTCTCTGTTTATTATAACATAAATTTTTCCATTTGTAAATAGCCAAAAAAAATTCAGTAGTCTCCTTGTGTTTACGCTGGCTTCTGCTGAAATCTGCTCTGATTAAAAGAGTGCTTTGAGACTCGGTGTCCGGTCAGTGTAAGTCAGAATAGAGGGCACCGAGTTTGATTTCTCGATAAAAGATTCCTCATATTTCTTGTTAGTTCAATCGATAGAACGAGCGCCGGACTGTTAAAATAGAAAATAATATCCGTTCCTGCGTATGTCAAAGGTATATATCACCTTCCGAAGGAGAATCTTATATCTCGAAGATATATCATCCGTTCCAGTAGAGACGGATACCACAAAGAAAGACGGCAAGCTTCAGCAGAAACTTGCCGTCTTTCTTTGTGGTTGGTGACCGAAACAGATGATATATCAATCATTAAATAAATCTTGCAATATTCTTTCTTTATTGAGCAAAAATCCTTTTGTGATTTGATAGCTCAGTGTATTCTCGTATTCGCAAGGTGCAATTCCCCCATTATCAAAAGATGAAATTTGCGAATCGGGGCATCCCAAAAGAATTGGAGAGTGTGTTGCGATTATAAATTGAGATCCTTTTTGGGACATATCATAAATATGTTTAAGCAATGTTAGCTGACGTTGAGGAGAGAGAGCGGCTTCCGGCTCATCCATTAAATAAAGTCCAGGTTTATCATATGCTAAAAAGCGAAGATTTCCCTCTCCGTGGGAATTTGCATGATAATTGTCGCCCATGTATTCAGACATAGAGGCTGTCGCAACGTTAAAAAACGTTTCGGCTCTGAAGAAATATCCGAATTTTGGTCGGTTCCAACCTTTAATCAATGTAATGGATTCACTCAAAGGAGAAGTATCATAATAAGTGCTGAAGTTATAGTTTCTTGTTCCACCTTCAGAGTTGTACCCAAATTCTACGGCAACGGCTTCCAGTAAGGTGGATTTTCCTGATCCGTTCTCTCCAACGAAGAACGTAATTGGCTTGTCAAACTGCAATTCTGTAATGCTTTTTATGGCGGGAATATTATGAACATAAGTATTTTTAGGAAGAGTATTCCAATTTATTCGTAATCCTTGAATATAAAGATCGTTCATCAACTCACCGTCTTTCACTTGCATTTTGCTTTGTGGTTTGAATAGAGCGGACAAGCAAAAATCTTATAGTTGAACAGTTCTTATCAAGCGCCTTGCGTCTTGTTTTATCTATATATTCGCTTCTCCAAAGCATTTCAAGCCATTTGCCCGTTTCGTTTGTTTCTTTTAGCACGATCTCGAGCTTTGTAATAAAATCGGCGCGGCTATGAGCATATTTGTTTTCGGCAATATTGGCGCAAAT
>JAZNDV010000182.1:0-6887 GCA_045588285.1 Eubacteriales bacterium | reverse complement strand
AAAACTGTCCTTAAGAACACGCGCCATATTCCGAAGCATTTTTATATACTAAGTAAAACTTATTTCAAAATCGTAATTCCGCCGATGACGGGAAGTTTTGCTTCCTTATCATTGACAGCGTTGAGGATCCCAACGACGATTAAAACTGCCACGAGGATTCCGGCAACAAAAGCAACCAGACCAACGATCCAATTCAAGATCCCAAACAGGACACCGATAATTCCGCCGATTTTAGCAATCCCGCCAAGGATCGCACCGACAACGGAAAGGACGATTTCAATACCGGTACCGAAGATCCCAAGAACGAGACCTTGATTTAAGTGGAATTTTGCATTTTCCTTATCACCGGCAAGATAGGCAACCAGCCAACCGATGATGGTGCAGTAAGAAACGATGGAAGTGACTTTCTTGTTCATATTAAATACCTCTCTTAAAAATTCTCCCGCCCCGTAAAAGGGACGGGAGTTGTTTTTTGGAGCTGGTAATCGGATTCGAACCGATGACCTGTTCATTACGAGTGAACTGCTCTACCGACTGAGCCATACCAGCAAATTGCGTCAAACCACATGTATCATTATAACATATACAGAGAACAAATTCAATGAAAAAATTGTTACATTTTATATTTTACGATTTTTTTCAAAGTAAAATTTACGGTTCCCCATATTCCACGGGTTCTGAGCAGGGGTTTTCCTTTACATCCGTCTGCGGCGTCGATTGCCGAAACGGAGCGAAAGATCGGGTTTCATGCGGACGCTTTGGGCAAGGCCGATGGCAAAAAACGAAGAGAGGACAGAAGAACCGCCGGCACTGATAAAAGGCAACGTTACGCCGATGACCGGAGAAACGCCGATACACATACCAACGTTCATTACCGATTGCACCGCGAACATTGCCGCAAGACCAAAGCAGATAAGTTTCCCCGCATCGTCCTTGGCAAATTTCGCACCCCGGGCAAGAAAAAAGACCAAAAGCGCCAACAGAACCAAAACGAAAAGACAGCCGATAAAACCGAATTCTTCCCCGATAACGGAATAAATAAAGTCAGTATGGCTTTCCGGAAGAAGTTCATTTTGGGACTGAACCCCCTCTCCGTAACCAAGACCGGTCAAACCGCCGGAACCGATGGCAATTTTAGACAAAATCGGCTGATAGCCGAAATCCAAGGGATCCAACTCCGGATTCAGGCTGAACAAAATACGCTTTTTGTGATAATCTTTCAAAATAAAGTTCCAAAGAATCGGAAAAGCCGCCACCAAAACAACGCCGGAAAGCAAAAAATAGCGATATTGCAGACCTGCCGTATAAAGAATGACCACCAACGTTCCGCAATAGACCAACGCCGTCCCGAAGTCTCCTTGGATACAGATTGGAATAAAATAGGCAAAAAAGTGAAGAACCAACAACGCAAGGGTGGAAATGCGATTCAAAGAATCCGTAACTTTGGAAACGTGAGTAGAAAAGGTCAGGATAAAAGCAACCTTGGCAAATTCCGACGGTTGAACGCTGACAAACCCAAGATCAAGCCAGTTGGTATTCCCTCCGGAATAGTTGCCGATAAACGCCGTAATCAGCAACACGGCGGCACAGATTCCCGCGATGGGGACGGAAAAATGCCCCAAAAGAGAATAGTCGATTTTGGAGAAGATAAACACAACCAAAAGTCCGGCGCAAATACCGATGATCTGAATCATCATATCGTGGTCGTGATTGCTCCCTGCCGCGGTAGCGGTATTGACGGCGGCAAGTCCGAATCCGGCAAGAAGAAGGGCGACGATAAGAAGCCCTTTATCCAAAGCTGCAAAATATTCCGATACAGAATAAGAAAAATCTCCCAAAGGGCGCCTCATGCGACGTCTCCTCCCCACTTTAATAAATATATTATAAAGGAATCAACAGCTTTTGTCAAGAGTTTTTCGGGCATATTGCGGAATTATTCAAAATATAAATGAACATAACGCCTTTGGAGGAAAATATGCGAACAAAACGGATCGAACAATTAAAACAGTCACTGATTATTACCTTACTTCTTTTTGCAGTGACAATGGCGGGATCGGGAATCGTAGGACTGATTCCAAAGACAGACGAAACGGAAGCACCAACGGTCATAACGGAAGAGCCTGCTTTTGCAGAAGAAGTGTTTGCGATTTTACCGCAACAAGAAACGGTGACGGTGTTTTCCGGATTTCAAGCTCCGTTGACCGGAACGGTTTCTTCGGCCTACGGATACCGAAGCGATCCCTTTTCGGGGGAAATACGGCATCACAAGGGGGTTGACGTGGCAGTTTCGGAAGGAACGGAAGTCTGCGCCGTTTCCGGCGGAAGGGTAAAAGAGTCGTCTTACAACAGTATCGGAGGGCATTACGTCGTGCTGGATCACGGAAACGGCATTGAAAGCTATTACGGGCACTTGCAGATCCGCACGGTATCGAGAGGCGATACGGTGGAACAAGGCGAGATCATCGGACTTTCGGGGAAAACGGGCAAAGTAACCGGAGCCCATCTGCATTTTCAACTTACGTACAATGAACGGACGGTCGATCCGGAAAAATACCTCGACCTGACTCCATGACCCGGTTTCGAATCCACCCCACGGTGTGCTTGGCGGCGTTGTTTCCCTGCCTTGGAATCCTGACCTGGGGACAGACCGGCTTGCTTTGGATTTCTGCCATTTTGCATGAATTGGCACACATTGCGGCTTACCGGATTTGCGGAACGAAGATGGAGCGGGTGGAACTTCTCCCCTTTGGGATCTGTGCCGTTCCAAAAGATCCGCTGAAGATCACCCCTGCAAACGAAGTATTCTGCGCAGCGGCAGGACCGACGGTCAATCTTGTGATTGCGTTGATTTTTCTGGCGTTTCCCTTTCCGGCGGAGAGTGAAACGGTACGTTATCTTTTATATTGCAACGGAGCGCTGTTTTTTATCAACGTTCTGCCCATACTTCCCTTGGACGGGGGAAGAATCCTTTATTACGCCCTGGCGGGGAAATGGAATGCAGAAATCTGCGAAAAGGTTTGCTACCGATGTGCGTTAATTTTGCTGATCCTTCTTCTATATCCGGTTTGCGCAACGCTTTTTGCTGAAAAAAATCCTTCCTTGGCAATGATTTGGGGGTATCTCGCGGGATACACGGTTCTTCGACGGGGTTCGATATGAATTTTTTCCGACTTTTCGACGAATAGGATTGCAAATCTTAAAAATATGTGATATAATATAGTATCATAAATCAGACGCGGAGGTGAACCGGCTTGAGCGCACCGTTATCGCTCCATCAAATTAAAGTGTTGATTCTTTATACCGTAGACGGAACGCCGGGGCCCGTTCCCCGACACGTGATCGAAACGTCCCTTGCCCTGACCGATGCAAATATTTTTGCCATTCAGGAGGCATTACACGATCTGATTAAAAATGAAAATTTGACCCAGCGAAATGATGAAAACGAAACCCCCTATCTGTTTTTGACCCCCCAAGGGAAGATCGTCATAGAGCCGCTGAAAAAGGACGTTCCTCTCGCCTACCGGGAAAAGGCGTTGGCGTATGCTGCGGCTGAGATGTCCAAATTGCGGACCGAGATCGGCGTGGAAGCCGTCGTTTCCCCCATAGAACACGGAAAAGATACTGAATTTGCCTGCAACATCAATCTTTCCGACGAGGGAATTACCATGATGGGACTGACCCTTTATTCTCCGAACAAATTACAGGCGGAGATGATGGCGGAACGGTTTCGGAAAAACCCTTTGGAGATTTACCGCAAGATTTTGCATATTATGACCGGCACCGACGAGCCGAAGGACACGGAAAGGAAGGAAAAAACGGAATGAAAAACGATAAACTGTTCCGGGAGACTCCCTTCAACGGTTACAAACGGGAAGACGTTCTGAACTATATTGACGCCGTGGATCGGGCACACCGGGAAGCGGTGGACGAGCTGAACGACCGGATCCTCGAACTGAACGAGCAACTTTCAGCGGCAAACCGCAAGAACGAAGCGTTGGAGAAGGAATTGGAAATCAAAACCGAATTTGCCAGCGAAGCGGAAGCGTTGAAGGAGCAATTAAAAGAGAAAGATGCTCAAATAGAAGAATTGATCGGTCGTTGTCAGGAACTTTCGACCCAAACCGACGCCGTGGTTCAAAAGTGCGAAAAACTGACGGCGCAAATCGAAACCGGAAAGCAAGGATTTGCCTGCGAACGGCTGCAGGACGGTGTCTGCTCCGCCGTTACCGAAAAAGCGGAAAAGATCCTGAAGGACGCGGAAGAGGAAGCGAATCGCAAGATCTCCAATGCGGAAGAACAAGCCTCCGGAATTCTGTTACGCGCTCGAATTGACGCCCAATCCATGATCACCGAAGCGGAAGGTCAGACCGAGGCAATAGCGCAACAGATCTCGGACGAAGCTCACGAAATCATCACCATGACCGTAAAAGAAGCAAAGGAAATCATCGGTGCGGCAAAAGCTCAGGGAAACGTAATTCTATCGGATTCCGCCCGTTCCATCGGGAAGATCAAAGGAAATCTTTCTTCCATGCAACTTGTGGTTAAGAATATTGAAAATGAACTGAAGTCTGCAAAAGAATCCCTTTCGGACAACGTCTTAAAAAGAGAGGATTGACTCAAATGAATAAGAAAACGAAACTCGCCGTCCGTATTATATGCCTGATCCTGGCGGCTTCGATGGTGGCGTCTCTTGCCTATACCCTGTTCTACTTCATTTTTATGGTGTAATTTTGACAAACGGAAAGACTGCTTTGCGAAAATGCAAGGCAGTCTTTTTTTGTAAAAAGCTCGGGAGGTACGTTTATAACGTACCTCCCGGCGCAGATTATCGAAGATGACAGAAGATTTTATATTCTTAAAGTTATAAAACGGAATTCATAGTTTCTTCCAATGCGATTTCCGACCAGCGCCACAAACGTTTCGGATCGTTCTTCACCGTTGTAAGATCCTTCAGCAGAAGTTCCAACGCCACCCCGTTTTCCTTTGCTGCGGCGATGGTTCTCCGAAGATCGGCACGAACCACGTCTTCTTCGAAAGTTCTTTGGGCAAGGAACGACGGAGACGGCTTATTGGACATAATGTATTTCTTCGGTAAGACCGAGGCAAAGTGTTCCCGGTCACTCCAAGGACTGCAGGAAATTTTGCGGATATTGGGCATGCGGTCGATAATATCAAGCCGGTCGTCCAACCGTTCGCAACAACCGTAATAAACGGAACCGAAACGGGAGAATATCTTACTCATATACGGGACTTCAAATTCTTCGTTGACCTCCGGAGAAACAGAGGTAAACAATTGAGCCATACTGAAAGTCCAACCGTCGTAAGTAGTGGGATGATCCGGATCGCATTGTTTTGAGGGAAGGTCATCAGAGAAGGTATAACTAAAATGACAGATGTTGGAGGTAATATTGTAAATTCCAAGTTCATTGATGCGGTCGATCTGCGCCAAGAAAGCATTTGTATAACGGTCCAAAATTGCATGGATCAGCTCGGGACGGTCCAGCAAATCAATGTAACAGTTTTCAACGCCTTTCCAAAAGGTAATAAAATCCCAAAGACCGGAATGAAGCATAATTCCCCGCAAAGAAACGGGGGCGATCCCAGAAAAGATATCCTCTGCCGTCGCGAGAAGCTCCGCCTCTTTTTGGCGATCTAAGGAAATAACCGGGTCATGGAACTTTTCAATATCCGATTCCTCTGCCAACTGGTCTTCAAAAAGATAACTGCTTACATTATGATTTGAACTGTGTTCCGCTTCTTTTCTAGAAAATCCAAACCCGCTGTTACTTATAGGACGGGGAATACTGATATAGGGATTCAGAACCATATCAGCAGGCATGTGCTCCCACTTATAAATCTCTCGGCGGAGTTCGTTTTCAACGCCGCGGAAATAAGGATCTTCCACTTGACACTGCAAAAAACCGTCCACATCCATTTCTTCCCACGGAAATTGATTAATAGTAATCATCGGTTTTTCCATGTTAAGAGAATTCAACTTCTTCCAAAGCTCCCGCTTTTGATTATTCGCATCCGAAAGAGCGTAGGTCATATAGCGGTGGGCAAGGCTTCGGAGAATTTCACGGTCATTCTGGCTAACGTTCATAACAAATTCCTCATTTTTCTTACTTTATTCTTTAATTTTGAGAATTTTTACTGCGGTATACCTCGGGGGACAATCCGTATTTTCGACGGAATGCCACCGAAAAATGGGACGGAGACGAAAACCCGCATTCTTTGGCAATCGTTGCTATTTTCAAATTAGAATACCTCAAAAACTGTTCGGAACGGCTCAATTTCATCCAAAGGATATAACTCATCGGTGAGGTCCCGTAATACTGCTTAAACCGATGGGAAAAGTAAAATTTGCTTAAATGCATTTCCCTGCATAAAACGTCCAACGTAATATGTTCTAAGGGAATGCATCCTATAATTTTATCAAATTGCTCGCGAAATATCAATTCCTCCGAAGAGCGATTGATTTTTTGATTTTGCCGGTAAGCATCTTCTAATACGGCACATAGGATACTCAAAATGGCTTCGGTATGAGCAAAGGAATCGGCGCGCTTTTCCCGGAAAGAAGAAATGCTCTGTTTTAACAAAGAAAATACCTTGGTATTTCGGTCTACGATAGGCAAGGGCTTTAGTTCTTGAATCTGTTCGATAAATTGATTGGCAAGAGAACCGTTGATGTGCATCCAATAAATTTCCGAAGAACAGCCTTCATCGAAGAAGTAGGAATGAAGAATTTTTTTATCAAGAAGAATATAATCTCCTGCGTTTAACACGCGGACAAAGTCGTTCTGCTCACAAACCAATGTTCCTTTATTTATGTAGATCAAAACATGATTGTCTTCTACATGATTTCGGCAGGCAAACCCGGGAGAATC
>JAZNDV010000181.1:0-2476 GCA_045588285.1 Eubacteriales bacterium | reverse complement strand
ATGGCTACGATCCGACTTATGCGAAGCGACGGGGAAACGTTCAAAGATCCCTATTTTGCATTCGTAGGACGAGATTCTCTCGGCTGGGAAAATCACATTTATATGAAATTTGATTTTCCCGAACTTCCTATGGGAGCAGATTTCAAAAATGCAACGCTGTCGCTGCATCAAAGCGAGAATGTAGGAACGGATCTCTATAATGTTTATAAGATTACCGCACCGTGGGATGTTGATACTGTCTCATGGAGTAATCCTCCCAGCTGCAGTTCTTCTCCTTTGGATTCTATTCAATCGAAAGATCGTGCCGATACAGATACTGTAACTGTTGACATTTCCTCTTTTGCACGTGCTTATTACAATTATAACGGAAATAACCATGGGGTCGTTATAAAGAGGGACCAAACATCTTCCTGTTCTTGTGCATCTACCCTTGCTTTCCGCAATATCTCCGGAACTAATACTCTTTCTCTTCAGAGTACCTCCTGTTGCTCGGATACAGATTCTTGCGGAGGATCTTCTGGAACCAGTTCAAATAATTGCAATGAAAACACCTCCAACAATACAAGCGGAGCCTGCAACTGCAATGGAAACTCCTCTTCGTGCTGTAACAACTGTTCCTGCAACGGATCCTGTTCTTGTCTTGCCCAAAGTTCGCTTTTATTCTATACGTATAAAAGTGGTGAGACTTACGCTCCTTCTTTGACGGTAGAATATGAAATGCTTGAAGATTTTATTGACCATCAGCAATATGAAACCTTTGATGCGGGTGCTTCTGGAGTAGGCGGCGTAAGCCTTTCCACCGGACAGTTGGTGCACAGCTTTAATGACGTTGCTTTGTCGGGTGGAAAACTTCCTTTGAATTTGTCTCACCTATACCGTTCTGATGTTGCAAATTCCAGTACGGACACGACTTGCGGACAAGGCTGGTTTTTGTCTGCAGCCCAAACCTTGACGGTACTGTCTAACCAGGGGGTAAGAGCGGCATATCGAGATGCCCAAGGGAAAATGCATTACTTTAATGAAAACGACAGGGATGATTCCGGGTGGTATCATGATTTTAACGGTCTCGGGCTATCTTATAACGGAAATGGAACCGTTAAGGACGAAAAAGGCAATACCATGACCTTTTTGGGAGGACGATTGAAAACTGTTTCCGATGCGTATGGCAACACCTGCACATTGTCTTACAATTCTGCAAAACTATCCACGATTACAGACAGCATTGATAGAACGCTGACCTGCTATTATAACGTTTCCGGGAGACTTGATTATATCCGAGATTTCAGTGGACGGGAAACGCATTACTATTATACTTCTTCCGGTAACCTGGAAAAGATTTTGCGTCCCGACGGTTCCTATACGCTCTTTCTCTACTCCGGAATTTCCACAAATGCAAAATTGATCCGTATTACCGATTCTAACGGTGTATATTTCGATATTACGTACGATTCCGCTGGGAAGGTTTCGTCTCTTCGGAAGACCGGTACGAAGAAATTGGAAAACAATTCGCTTACCGATGCAGCGGCCGTAGACGGCGGCGGAATGGACTTTGCATATTACGACTCTACCACCGTCGTAACCGACCGCCTGACCAACATCAAAACCGTATACCGCTTTGACGATTGCGGACACATTCTCTGCTCCTACGAGGATCTGCGATACAGTTCCCTCAATGATAACGGAATCACTCCCGCGCAGGTCCTTGAATACGGAAAACTCTTGAACAATACGCTGAAATGTGAGACGAATGGCTGTTATCCCACAATCGAAGCTTCCCTCAGCGGAACTAATGAAATGCATCCCAATTATTTGAGCAACAGTAACTTTACGCAGACTACCCCCAACGGGTTGCCCAAGGAATGGACGGTGGTTGGTACCGCCTCATGCTCTTGTTGCGGGGATGGCGGAGACAGCGGCGTTGTAAGCGGTGGTTACGAATCCGGTTTCAATGCATTCAAGTTTTCGAATCCCTGTAACGTACGAGGGAATAAGTATATCTACCAAACGGTCTCGTTAGAAGATGAAGATATTAAGGGTAATTTCCTGATTGCTTCCGCTTGGGTTAAAGCTACTAACCCTCTACAGAGTTCCTCTTCCAGCGCTTTCTTCCGTCTCTGTGCGCTGCTCACCCTTTCCGACGGCAGGATTCTGCGGAAAACTGCAGATTACGATTATTCCAGAATCAACGAATGGCAGTATCTGGCGATCCCTCTGGAAATTCCCTCCGGAACCACAGCACAATACGCAGAAGTCCGTGTTGATTTCAGTAACAATACCGGGGATTTATACGTATCTAATATTTGCCTCTCTGCTACCCGGGGAAAACACACTCATATTAATTACGAAGCAACGGATCGCACGATCTTATGCGAAAATAAACCAATCAATCACAGAGTTACTACCTATGACGGAACACAAACGGTTTGTACTTATTATGACGAACAATTTGATCCCGTTATGACCGAAATCCAGAAAG
>JAZNDV010000180.1:0-5164 GCA_045588285.1 Eubacteriales bacterium | reverse complement strand
ATGCAAGCAGAAGCAGATGTGATAGTTCTTGGGGGTATGGGGCTTAAATATGATGATTTCCTGTATTTTAAGGATGCGCTTTCCAAAGGCGGTGCTTTAAGTAAAACCGTTATGTTTATTCATACTGCTTCAGATCCTACCGTTGAGTGTATGATGATTCCGGATATGGTGTTGGCAACGGCGGAACAGTTTGCACTTCAGAACAAAGACGTATTGGTACTTCTTACCGATATGACAAACTTTGCTGACGCTATGAAAGAAATAGCTATTACGCAGGAACAGGTTCCTTCCAACCGCGGATATCCCGGCGACCTGTATTCTCAGCTTGCTTCCCGTTACGAAAAGGCAGTTGATTTTGCGGATTCCGGTTCGGTTACCGTTTTAGCCGTGACCACAATGCCCGGCGATGACGTTACTCATCCCGTTCCCGACAATACCGGATATATTACAGAAGGCCAGTATTACCTTAAAGGCGGTCGTATTGAGCCGTTTGGTTCCCTTTCCCGTCTGAAGCAAAACGTGAACGGAAAAACGAGAAAAGACCATCGGGCGCTTATGGATGCAATGATTCGCCTTTATTCTTCTTACAAGGAAACCCTTGAAAAGAAAAACATGGGCTTTTCTATGAGCCGTTGGGACGAGAAATTACTGAAATACGGTGAGCTTTTTGAAAGCAAACTAATGTCGCTGTCCGTTAATCTTCCGCTGGAAGGTGCGCTTGATTTAGGATGGGAGATTTTAGCGGAATGCTTCGAAAAGGACGAAACCGGAATCAAATCAGACCTTACGGATGAATTTTGGCCTGAAGGTTAAGGAGGTCTGTAGCTTTGGCAAAAATCAAACTGACGAAAAATGAGTTGAAGGTACAAAAGGACGCACTTAAAATGTACCGCAGATATTTGCCTACTCTGACACTGAAAAAGCAGCAACTCCAATCGGAGATCCGCACAATAGAAGCCAAGGCGAAGGCTGTGAGAAAAGAAAGAGAAGCTCTTGAATCCGGCTTTCGTGAATGGATTGCCGTTTTTAGTGAAACGGATGCCTTCCCCCAAGGAATGATCACCGTCAGCAATATCCGCAAAGGAAAAGGAAATATTGCCGGGGTTGATATTCCCACCTTTGAGGGTGCGGATTTCGGGAGAGGTGATTATGATCTTTACGAAACCCCTCTTTGGGTGGACATCGCCGCAAACCACATGGAAAGGGCAATGTCTCTTGATTTGGAGGCGGACGTGTTAGAGGAACAGGTCAAATTATTAGAGGTTGAATTATTTGCAACCTCGCAAAGAGTGAACCTGTTTGAAAAGGTTAAAATTCCCGAAACCGAGGAAAATATCAAAAAAATATCGATTTATATGGCAGACCAACAGGTGAATGCCGTGGTCCGCTCAAAAATATCGAAACGTAAGATCGCCCTTCGTAATGCTGTGGCTTCCGAAAAGGAGGTTTATTCATTATGATAGTGCCTATGAAAAAAGTATTTCTGATCATCAGAGAAAACAAAAAGGACGAAACCCTGAAAAAACTTCGCAAATTGGGAATTGTCCATATTGAGATAACGGAAGGTTCAGGGGAACGGCTCGCTGCGCTCCGAGAACAGATTGCGTTCCTTGAGAGTGCAGTCTATACGATCGGCAAAAAGAAAAAAGCAGAGCAAAAAGAGGTAGACGCTGCAGAGGCGTTGTCTATTGCAACGAAAATTCAAGCTCTTGATGCGGAGAAAAAGCAGTGTCAGGCGGAGCGGATTTCTCTCAGTTCCGAGCTTGACCGCTTAAAAGGCTGGGGGGACATTGACCCGGACAGTATAAGCGATTTGGAATCCAAAGGGTACGGAATTTCCTTTTACGAGATGCCGAAGAGCGAATACGATCTTCTCTCTGAAAACGTTAGGACCGTCCGAATTGATGCAACCAAATCGACCGTTCGATTTCTGTTGCTCGAATCCGACGGGGAAGGTCTTGATGACGCTGTCCCATCACTGAGTGTATACCGTTTGAAATTGCCGCAGATTTCTACAAGGGCAATGAAGCAGAGGCTTTCGGAGCTTAGCGCTCGTATCGACGAAATCGACGAAGCGATTTCCTGCAATGCATGTTATTCAGAGAGCATTATGAGAGCGGTCCAGGCTGCTGAAAAAGAAATTGAATTTGAAACCTACGCTACGGGCATGGCAGACGAAAATTTATCACTCGAAAGCGAGGCGCCACTTTCGGTTTCCTATTTTACAGGTTATATCGAAGCTGAAAACCTTGATAGGCTCAAACAAGCGGCTCAAAGCAATTCGTGGGGACTTCTCGTGGAAGAACCCAAGGAAGAAGATAACGTCCCTACCAAGCTTAAAAACAACAAATTCGTAAGTCTTATTTATCCGTTAACTGACTTTTTGGGCACCGTTCCCGGATATTTTGAGTATGATATTTCGGGTTGGTTTTTAGCGTTTATACTGATATTCTTCGGAATCATTTTCGGTGACGGAGGATACGGATTGTTCATTTGCGCTGTTGCGGCAATCCCGATCGTAAAATCGCTTGCTACCAAAAAGCAGATTTCACCTATGTTTTTGCTCGTGGGGCTTTTCGGTCTGTCAACCATTCTGTGGGGAACGCTTACGTGTACGTGGTTCGGACTCTCTCCGGAACAGTTGCCCGGTTGGTTAAAGAGCTTATCCGTACCGGTTATTTCAAACGTGTATGCGGATAAGATATGGTATCCGTTTTGGACCAACGGAAACGCAGGGCTTACTACGGCTCAAAATCTGCAGATATTCTGTTTCTCGCTGGCACTGATACAGCTTACGGTTGCACATATAAAAGGTGCCGTACGCAATAAAGGTTCCGTTAAAATGCTTGGCGATATCGGTTCGATCTTACAGCTTTTAGGGATCTATTATTTAGTGCTGAGTCTTGTTGTGAATTCCGTGGTGTTCAGTTTTGGACTGGTGATCGGCGGGATTCCCATAGGAACGGTTGCCATTGCATTGATCGGGATCGGTTTTGTCTTAAGCTTCGTATTTGCAAACTATGAAGGAAATATTATTAAATCCATACTTTCAAGTCTCAAAAACATCGTATCGGTTTTGCTTGGTGTGGTCAACGTATTTTCGGATATCGTTTCCTATATACGGCTTTGGGCGGTCGGTCTTGCGGGTGCAGCGATCTCCGCTACGGTAAATGAACTGGCAGGGCCGTTTTTCGGGAACCTCATGTTTTCCATTCTCGCCGTCGTTCTACTGGTGTTTGGACACGGACTCAATATGATATTAAACGTGCTGTCTATTATCGTGCACGGAATCAGACTTAATACCTTAGAATTCTCCTCGCATTTAGATATGTCGTGGAGTGGGCATAAATTCAAACCATTTAAGGAAGAAATTGATTAAAAGGAGTATGATTATTATGAATTTAGGATTATTGGGCGCAGCGTTGGTCATGGGAATTGCCGCAATCGGTTCGGCTTTTGGGATCGGAATTGCGGGTCAGGCAGCCATCGGATCTTGGAAAAAATGCTATATGAGCAACAAGGCGGCACCGTTTATTCTTACCGTTTTCGCAGGTGCGCCTCTTACGCAGACGATCTACGGGTTCCTTTTGATGCAGCAGATGAAAACGGCAAATGCAGATCCCGGTTTTCTGCTCGTTTTGGGAATCGGCGCGGGGATTGCTATGGCTTTTTCCGCTGTTTTTCAGGGCAAAGCAGGTGCCGCAGGGTCAGATGCCTTAGCGGAAACGGGAAAGGGGTTCTCTCAGTATATTACCGTTGTCGGTCTTTGTGAAACGGTTGCGTTGTTTGCGCTTGTTTTCAGCATGGTAGCGTTAGGATAACAAAAGCACGGGAATTGGGTTTAAGAGTTTGTGCGTAGTGAAAAACGGCATAAATCTTGCCCTGACATATAAATGAGAGAAATCTACGTCTGCCCGGTAAACTCCTTTGCAGAGTTTTAGGATCGTATCTTTTACACGTATCAACGGCTCCCGATGCTTCGGGAGCCGTTTTGCTTCAATCTATTTGAATTACTTACAGAAAGAGAACCGCCCTTTACGGGCGGTTCTCGCGGTTTTTAGCAGTTGACGGATTACTTCATCAGTTCGTTGACATACTCTAAAGTAATGTCTTCGAATTCGGTGTCGGAGAGTTCGTTGATGAACTTGACCTGACAACCGTCGTTTCCGCCTTTTGCGATCCATTCTTCGGTCGCGGCGGCATCCCAGAAGTACTGATATACACTCAAGGGAGAGATTTCTCCTGCTCCGACAGTTTCGGTATAATTGTATACGTAGACTTCGTAGGGGATGTCATCGATCAAAATATCAAACTTGAAGGAAAGTAAATTTTCATCATCAAGAGTGAGATGCAGTTTATCGCTCATGCTATCGTTATCTTCTATCAAGAAGATGGTACGGGCGTACTTTTCAGAATCCGTATTGTTGTAAACGAAGGTGGAAGCGTTTACGACGCCTTCAAAATCAAAGGCTTTGTAAGTATAACCTTGGAATTCAAAAGTCGGCATCCCGGTCCAAGTCAGCTGTTCATATTCAGCAGCGCCAGTCGTAATGTCTACGGTGTAAACGGTGTTGTTTTTCAGCATCATCTTGCCGTCTTCGCCGAAGATCTGCCAGCCCTTCAGTTGATCACAGCCGGTGGTCTTCCAAACGTAATACTTGCCGGTCTGAATGGAGCCGTCGTATTCGGTAACGTAGTAGAAGCCGTCGGTGTGGAGGAACAGACCCTTATCTTTCGGCGCACCGTTTACAAAGTTGTAAAGTTTGCCGTTCTTCGCGGGATTCGGGCAGATGCCGTTCAGCATTGCACCGTCTTCGCCGAAGTAACGCCAGCCCTTGAGGTTGTCATATTGACCGTTTTGGGTCTTCCAGACGTAGTATTTGCCGGTCATAATTTCGCCGTTGTATTCGGTGGCGTAATATTTTCCGTCGAGTTCGAACAGACAGCCTTGGTCTTTTGGCTGACCGTCTACGTAGTAGTACAGCTTGCCGTCTTCCGCTTCATGAATTCCGTTCAGGACGGGTTTCATTTCGCCGGTAGCTTCGAATTCACGCCAGCCCAAATATTGTTCCAAACCAGTTTCGGTCTTCCAGACGTAGTATTTGCCGGTCATGATTTCGCCGTTGTATTCGGTGAAATAGTATTTGTCTTCGATCATGAACAG
>JAZNDV010000179.1:0-14197 GCA_045588285.1 Eubacteriales bacterium | reverse complement strand
TAGCATTTGTCGAAGTAATCGGAACCGTAAAAGATCCCGCCGTCGGGAATCGTCCCCAGCCATTCCAAGTCGGCTTTAATGGCGTCTACGTATTCCGTATCTTCCTTTGCGGGGTTGGTGTCGTCCAGGCGGAGATTGAATTTTCCGCCGTATTTTTTTGCCATGGAATGGTTGATCCAGATGGCTTTTGCCGAGCCGATGTGCAAATATCCGTTGGGTTCGGGGGGGAACCGGGTGTGGACGTGATCCACTTCCTTGTTCCGCAGGTCTTCGGCGATGATCTCGTCAATAAAATTCGTAATTTCTTCCATCGTTTTAATCCTTCGTTTCCAGCGTTTCGGCTGCTTTTTTCAGTCGGGCGAGAACGGTATCTTTGCCCAAAATATTCATTACGGCGTAGGTATCGGGAGAAGCGGTGCGCCCCGTTACCGCAACCCGAAGCACGGCGCTGACGTCGGCAACGCTTCCGGGGAACGCGGAGGGGTCGGCTTTATACGCCTTCATATCCGTTGCGTATCCCATGGCCTCGGTCAGTTCCTTAACCTTGTTAAACCAAGTTTGCTGGTCGTCTTCGGCGTTGTAGAAGGTTGCGGGATATTCTTTTAATACCCGTAAAATATCGTCTTTAGACATATTTTCGGGGAAGGGATAATCGGTGGTGAAGGTTTCTTCAAAGAAGAACGCCATGTAATGGGGGACGTCCGACCAGACGGTGAAGTCTTTTCGCGGCTTTTTGCCCCCTCTGCCGATGGAGAGAATGGCTTTGGAATAATCCGGATCCCGGGTCAGCAATTTGTGGAAATCGGGATCGTATTCCTTTGCCCACCGTTCGGCGGCTTCGTAAACTTCTTCTCCGGTCATTCGGGAGATGATGTTCTTGGCAATATCGTTGAGCTTTTCAATGTCAAACACCGCACCGGCAACGCCCATTTTCTCTGCTTTGAATCGGAATTCGTTCAGATCCGCTTCGGGATTTTTGTTCCGCCATTCTTCAAAATTGGAGTTGAGCACGGTCATCAGATATTCAATTACCGCCGGGGCAGGGTATCCTTCCTGGAGATAATAGGTCAGCCGGGCTTCCGGGTCTTTGCGCTTGGAGAGTTTGCGCTTGGAAGCTCCGTCCTGCTTGAGCATATGGGCGGTGTGGATATAAGCCGGTTTTTCCCAACCCAAAACTTCAAACATCTGCAGGTGATAAGGGAAGGTGGAGAGCCATTCTTCTCCCCGGACCACGTGGGTAGTCCGCATGAAATGGTCGTCCACCACGTGGGCAAAGTGGTAGGTGGGGATCCCGGCGGATTTCAGGATCACGATGTCGGTGCAGTTTTCGGGCATTTCGATCTCGCCCTTGGCAAGATCTTTGTATTTAATGCGGTTTTCTTCTTTTCCGGGAGAGCGGAACCGCACCACGTAGGGCTTGCCTTCGGCAATCAACCGCTCCGCTTCTTCTACGGTAATGCCGGCGTGAACCGCCCATTTGCCGTAATAACCGAAGTTTGCTCCTTCGGCTTCTTGTTTCTCGTGAATGGACTGCAGATCCTCTTCCGTGCAGAAGCAGGGATACGCAAGCCCCCGCAAAACCAGATCTTTGGCAACGGTCTGATATAGCTCTGCCCGGTCCCGCTGACGGTACGGCCCGTAGATTCCCTTGTCCTCTCCGCTGGTTGCCCCTTCGTCAAAGTTCAGGCCAAAGGCGTTCAAAGAGGTCAGGATCACGTCGACGGCACCTTCCACTTCCCGCTTTGCGTCGGTGTTTTCGATCCGCAAGTAGAAGACCCCCCCGCTTTGATGGGCAAGCCGTTCGTCGATCAATGCACCGTAAAGATTGCCAAAATGCATGAAGCCCGTGGGAGAGGGCGCGATGCGGGTGACCATAGCGCCCTTGGGAAGATCCCGTTGGGGATAGATCTCCTCGTAATCGGCAGAGGTCTTGGTGATATGGGGGAACAACAATTCCGCCATGCGGAGGTTTGCGTGGGTGCTGTCCATGATGATACTCCTTGATTTTTGCCGACGCTGAAAAGACGGCACGAATTCATTATAATAATATATTATAACATATTTCCCTGCTGATTTCAAGAGTTTTTGAGAAAAAATCAACTTTTTTCACAAGAACGTAAAAAACGGAAAATGTAACTGAAATTCCTTAATATTTTGCCCCCTGTGCTTATCCTAACGCCACGTCCAGCGCCATCATGAGGGAAAAGCCCACTCCGAAGAAGACCGTTCCCAAATTCCCGGAATCCCCCTCAGCCATTTCGGGGATCAGTTCCTCTACCACTACGAAAAGCATTGCCCCGGCAGCGAAGGCGAGAAGCACCGGCAGCGCCGGAGTGATCAATCCGGCGGCAAGCAAGGTCAACGCCGCACCGATGGGCTCGACGATTCCCGAAAGAGCTCCTGACAGAAAGGCTCTTCCCTTTTTCATTCCCTCGGCGCGCAAGGGCAGGGAGATCACCGCTCCTTCCGGAAAATTCTGCAGGGCGATCCCCAACGCTAAAGCCGTCACCGTTGCTCCGGTGATTCCCGGTTCTCCCTGCAGCCACCCTGCCAAAACTACGCCGACCGCCATTCCTTCCGGCAGGTTATGTAACGTGACTGCCAGAACTAATTTGGAAGAACGTTTCAGTTTGCTTTCCGGTCCTTCCGTAAAACCGTTTCCCAAATGTAAATGGGGAATAATCCGATCCAATAATAACAAAAATCCGATGCCCAGCCAAAGTCCCGAGAGGGCGGGAAAAAAAGCGAAGGATTCCCAATGTTGAGAACGGTTTATTGCAGGGATCAAAAGGCTCCAGATTGAGGCTGCCGTCATGACTCCGGCGGCAAATCCCGTCAACGCCCTCCGCAATCGGGAATCCAGGGTCTTTTTCATAAAAAATACACAACCGGCTCCCAGCGCCGTTCCGAAGAACGGCAGAAGAAGTCCGCAAATCAATTCCGAGCGCATATCGCTCCTCCTTTCGGTCTACGACAGAATATGCAGAACGAAAGAGGGGGGTGCGGAATAGAATGGAATACCGACTTGCGATAAAGGGAGGCAATGATATGAAGAAACCTATTTTCCGGGGCAGTGCCACGGCGTTGGTGACCCCGTTTTTTGCCGACGGAACCATTGATTACGAGACCTTGGGACGTTTGATCGACGGTCAGATCGCCGCCGGAACCGACGCGCTGGTTCCTTGCGGAACCACGGGGGAAAGTGCGACGATGAGCGAAAAAGAACGGCTTTCGGTCATCGAATACACCCTTTGGAAAACTGCGGGAAGAGTACCGGTTATCGCCGGGACCGGTACCAACAACACTGCCCAATCCGTCTCTTTGACCAAAAGCGCGCAACACCTTGGAGTGGACGGAATTTTGGCGGTCTGTCCCTATTATAATAAGCCGGGACAGGACGGCATTTTGAAGCATTACGAGGCGTTGGCAGACTGCGCCTCTCCGGTCATCGTTTACCACGTGCCGGGACGCACCGGATGCGGAATTGCCCCTGAAACGCTGCAAATCTTATCCCGGCACCCCAATATTGCCGGATTGAAAGATGCGGGAGGTTCTTTGCAGACGGCGGCAACGGTACGGAATCTTTGCGGCGACGACCTGCCCGTCTATTCCGGGGACGACGGCTGTATCGTTCCCTTTTTGTCCATTGGCGGGGTGGGGGTCATTTCGGTGGCGTCGAATATTCTGCCCCGGGCCGTACATAATCTATGTGAGAAATGGTTTTCGGGGGACGTGACCGGGGCGATGGAACTTCAGCTCCGTCTGATGCCCTTGGTCGGTGCTCTGTTCCGGAAAACCAACCCCGTCCCCGTGAAGGCGGCGCTGGAATATCTGGGGTATCCGGAACAGTATCTCCGATTACCCCTTTGCCCCCTCGAAGACGAGGAAAAAGAAGAATTATTCAAAACCATAGGAGAGCTGAGGGTGGAAATTTGATATAAAATGAAAACCGCCCTTCCCCCGGTGGAGTATTCCGCCGAAATACGGATTTTTCTCTTCTCCGGAAAAGAAAGAAGCGTACCAATCCTCTGAGACAGGAGATCTTTATGAAATTTAATTTAGAAGAAACCGTAACCGGAGCGGATCTGCGTCCGGGTGCAGTCTTACTGGTTTTCCCCCGGGAACGGCTGACTGAGATTTTGAGAAAATTGCAGGAACGCACCATTTCCGTGGACGCCTTCGTGGTAGACCGGGAACGGGTGACGATGGCGGTATATTTTTCGGAAGATCCCGGGAATTGCGGCGATTTTTCAGAAAAAGACCTGATCGTGGAGCAAAATTATTTCCGCTTGACCCTTCGGGGACATCGGCTGACGGAAGGAAGGGGGCTGGCGGCTTTGTGGGAATCGGTTTTATCGGACGAAAGGATTCCCCTGCGCCTCTCCTGCTCCGATTGCTCCGGGATTACGCAATATCTGCCCGATTCCGCCAAAAACGCCGTTCTGGAACTTTTGAACCGCACCTTCGGGATTCAGGGAGTTTGAGCCTTGAGGACGTAAGGCGGAAAGAAAAAGCCCCGGAAAGACCCAAACCGCCGCAAATGCCCGTGCCGAAGGTCCGGGCGTGAAATATACCGAAGCCTCTTTGACAAGAAGCTTCGGTATCTTTGATATTTTGTAATCGAAAAAACTTGTAATTGTGAATATTTTGTTTCATTTTGCAAAAAAGGGTTGCAAATTTATACAAGTTGTGATATAATGCACGTAATTTCATACTTTCCCTATGTGATGTTTGCAGAAGAAGCGGGCTTCCGCTGCCGTAGGAGTAACACTCTCAGGCTTCCGCAAGGATGAAGACTGTAAACGGATAGGACTTTGGAGAATCCTGCGCAATGCAGGTGCCGAAGGGGCAAGGCGTAATCACGCGAATCTCTCAGGCAAAAGGACAAAGTTTACCCTTATTTTTTAAGGGGATATTTTTGTTTTTTTGCAGATTGCGTTTACGCAATCTGTTTTTTTGTTATCCATATTATCTATAATTGGGAGGCTAATCATGTTAGACAAAATTACCGAAATCAACGGTTCGATCAACTCGGTCGTTTGGGGAATGCCCGGACTGATTCTGTTGATCGGAACCGGAATCCTGATGACCTGCGTAACCAAATGGTTCCAGATCAGCCACATTGGACATTGGTGGAAAAACACCATCGGAAGTATCTTTAAGAAAAACGTTATCGGACATCGGAAGGAAAAGGGAACCATTTCTCCCTTCCAAGCCCTTTGTACCGCTTTGGCGGCTACGGTAGGGACCGGGAACATTGCCGGGGTTGCCGCAGCCATTGCCATCGGCGGTGCCGGTGCCGTGTTCTGGATGTGGATCGCCGCTTTCTTCGGCATGATGACCAACTATTCCGAAAACGTTCTGGGTATGTATTTCCGTCGTAAAAATCAGTACGGCGAATGGTCCGGCGGTGCGATGTATTACCTGCAGGACGGTCTGGGCAGTAAAAAAGGTTGCAAATGGATCGGAAAAGTCCTTGCGGTTCTCTTCTCCATCTTCACCATGCTCGCCGCTTTCGGAATCGGAAGTATGGGTCAGGTCAACAAGATCGTTGCCAACGTTGTTTCTGCTTTTGATATCAAGGCTCTTTCCGAAATTCCCCTGTATACTTCCGGGGACAGCACCGTTACCGTGTACCATTTGATCATCGGTGTCGTCGTGATGGCTCTTACCGCCGCCATTACTTTGGGCGGTTTGAAGCGGATCGCCAACGTCGCGGAAAAGATCGTTCCCGTAATGGTCGTTCTTTTCGTCGTCGGCAGTATTGCTATCATCGGGATAAACTATGCCAACATCTTGCCCGCATTCAAAGCAATCTTCGTCAACGCCTTTTCTCCCGAAGCCTTTGTGGGCGGCGGCATCGGCGTCGTTATCAGTAAAGTCGTTACTCAAGGGTTCAAGCGGGGCGTGTTCTCCAACGAAGCCGGTCTCGGTTCTTCGGTTATGGTTCACTCCAATTCCAGCGTAAAAGAACCGGTCAAGCAGGGTATGTGGGGGATTTTCGAAGTCTTTGCCGATACCATGGTCGTCTGCACCATGACCGCCCTCGTCGTTCTGACTTCCGGCGGTTTGGACGGCGGCGTGTTTAACGTAAAAACCGGTGAGATCGCCGCAGGTTATACCGACGCTACCTTGGTCGGCGGCGCCTTCAATCAAGTGTTTGACTTCGGCATCGGCTTCGGTGAAAAGTTCGTCGCCATTGCCATGTTCCTGTTCGCCTTCACCACCGTTCTCGGTTGGTCTCACTACGGTTCCAAGGCATGGGAATATCTCTTTGGTGCAAAAACCGTCGTGATCTTTAAGATCATTCACGTTATCACCGTTATCTTCGGTGCGATCCTGACCTCTTCTTTGGCTTGGGACATTTCCGATACTTTCAACGGTTTGATGATGATCCCCAACTTGATCGGCGTGGTCGTTCTGTTCCCCTTGGTCATGAAGATTACCAAGAACTACGTTGATCGCAAGATTAAGAAAAAGGACGAAAAACCCGTTCTTTCTTACGATCCCGAAATTCAGGCGGCACATGAAGCCACCCTGTCGGAAGAAGACTGATTAACCCATATAGAATGAAAAGGAGAGAGCCGCGGCTCTCTCCTTTGTTTTGTGAAAAACAGGTCTTAATAATTTTCTTTTTTGATTTCGAAGTATGCTTTGGGGTGGGCGCAGACGGGGCAGACTTCGGGGGCTTTTTTCCCGATGACGATGTGTCCGCAGTTGGAACATTGCCACATGGTATCCCCTTCCCGGGAGAAGACCAGGTCTTCTTCGATGTTGGAGAGAAGTTTGCGGTAACGTTCTTCGTGTTCCTTTTCGATCTTGGCAACGCCCCGCATCAGACGGGCAATATCTTTGAACCCTTCTTCTTCCGCTTCGTCTGCCATGCGGGAATACATTTCGGTCCATTCGTAATTTTCTCCGGTAGCGGCGTCGGCGAGATTTTCTTCCGTCCCGGGAACTGCACCGTTATGGAGAAGTTTGAACCAGATCTTAGCGTGTTCCTTTTCGTTTTTCGCGGTTTCTTCAAAGAGATTCCCGATTTGAACGTAGCCGTCTTTTTTCGCTTTGGAAGCGTAATACAAGTATTTGGTATGCGCCTGGGATTCGCCGGCAAAAGCGTCTCTCAGATTTTGTTCAGTTTTGGTGCCTTTTAACTCTTTCATGGGATATACCTCCAAATAATTAATTTCTGCTTATAGTATAAAACACTTGTGAAAACTTATTCACGGTGTAATTCTTTCGGAGCAAGGGGGCGGTATTGCGCACAAAAGTCCAAATCGTCAAAAACTTGAGGCAGCGCTCCTCCGGCGGCAAGCAGTTTCTTTTGAGCCTTCGTCCGTTGCTTCAACCGGTATTCCAAACGGCTTGCGGCGGCACGGTCGGAACTTTCCCACGCGGCACACAACTCTTTCGGAGAATGGGTGCGGGTGTATTTTGCACACTTTGGATCTTTTGTAAAATGTTCCTTCATACGCCGGGAAAGATTTGACGCAATGCCGGTATAGAGGGAGCCGTCGGCGCAACGCAGCAGATAAGTATAGTACATTACAGCATCTTCAGATCTGCCAACAGCCATTTTCCGTCGGAAAGATAGAAGGAGAGCCGATAAGCGGAAGGATAGACGTATTCTTTCGTTCCCCGGAAGACCACGTAATCAAATCTTATATCTCCTACAAAAGTGTACGGATTGGGGCGGACGATATTGGACGTTTCCAGATCCCGAAATTCGTAGCCCGTATGTGCCGTATACCAGCCGTTGTAGAAGGTTCGGACCGATTCGTAAAATTCCGTTCCCTGCAACATTTTCGGCTTGAGCATATTAAAGGAAGCGTCTTCCGAGATAAATCTTGAATAAAGTTTGGAAAAATCGGCCATCAACCCCTCAAAAGTTCCCTTATCCCGTTCTGCAGCAGGAACGAAGATCTCCACCGTTCCGTCGTCGGCAACGGTCTGAGAGCAAGTGGCTCCGTCAGAAGTAACACCGGAAACTTCCGGGGGATAGAGATAGCCTTCCAAGGTGTAGGTCACTTTTCGGGGAACCGAGATTACCTGTTCCAAATCGGAAAAATCCTCGTGGGTCTCTCCGGATTTGCCATCGTTGGGGAGCAGGTGTCCGTTCGCGGCGACCCCGATGTAAGCAGGGGCTATCACCGTTATCGGTTCGGCGTATTCCACTTCGGGAATGACCCTCCACCTTCGTGCTTCTCCTTCCACGGGAATCAGGCGGACGGAACCCAAAGGCGTATTCCCGGAATAAACGCGGTAAATTTTTTCTCCTGCCTTGTCGCCGTCCCTTCCGGCGAACCGCAGATCGGAAAAATCCGAGCCGAAGGTATCTTTCAGATATTGAATGTAGTCTTCTTTAGAATTTTTTTCGTCAAAAAGGAAATCCGTCGTCTGAAGAACGGTGTCGTAATCCCCGGCTGCAAACCGGTTAAAGTATTCCGTAACGGCGCCGATCTCAGAGTTCGCTTCATATTCTGCCATATTATCCCACAACGTGTCCAAAAGTCCCCAGATCACGACTCCGAGGATCAACGTTACGGAAAGAAGGGTAATCTTGAACCAATGTTTCTTCATGCGATACCTCACTCACTCTTGGATTGGGGCATGACTACGATGGCGTTGGGCAGTCTGCGGGACCCGTAAAGAGAAGCGCAAACGTTGATCACCTCTCCGTTATACATCATCATGCTGGACGAACCGCCGTCCAGATTGGCAGCGTTGACCGCGCCGTATTCCAACATGATTTGGGCGCAATCTTTATAAGAGGCTCCCAAACTGCTGGCTTGTCTGCCGTCGATGACCAACAAAAGCACCGCGCCGTCGGCACGCTGTCCGATGACGGTCCGGGGATTGAGTCCCCCGCCGTTGCCGGTAATATCCACGGCTTTTCCGTTGACGATAAACACAGGCCCGAAGGAAATGGCGTCCCGAAGTCCCCGGTCAAGGGCTTCCTGCCCCGTCATATTGCCAACGACCAGCGCATTGTTCTGGTCAAAACCGATCACGGAAGAGGTGGCGGTCAGAGAGCCGAAGAGCAATTTGGATTCGTGAATGACGATCCCTATGGGAGTCCCCCCGTTTCCAACTCCGCCGATGTCTTCAAAGCCGCCGGCGTTGATGGCGGCGATGGCTCCGTAGTCTGCGTAAAATTCTTCCACCCGTTTCCCCGGACGGCCGTCGTAGGTTTCAAGGGCGGCAACCTGAACCCGGGACGGATCACGAACGATCATCATGCGCCCCCGGAAGGTAGCCCCCACCACTTCTTCCACGATGATCTCGTCTTTTTTCTCTTCGTCAAGAGGTTCAAAAGGGTCGGTGGGTTTGGTGACTTCGTTGGTTTCAATCACGGAATATTTCCGCAAAATAGCGGTTACTTCTTCCTCGGAATAATAAATGCGGGCGACGAATTTTGCCGCCGACGTTTCCATGACGGTATTGACAAATACTTCCGCTGCCGAAGTGGAGGGTCCGCGGCAAATGATGGTGACGGCACCCACGACAAGAAGAACCAACGCAAGAAGAAAGACTCCAAGCACGGCAAAAACTCTGCCCACGATACGGCGGGCAAGATGGGAATTTTTCTTTTTCTGCCGGCTCCGAAGGGGGATTTTTTTCACTGATTCGTTTTCCGAACGAACCGTATCTTCAACGTAAGGCACGATAAACACTCCTATGTTATGTATGAACGGAGAATGCGAAAGGCTTTCCGTATTTTACTTTCGAAAGACCCAGCTGCGCTGAATCCGGAAACTGGCGCAAAACAGAAGGATATCCACCGGGATCTTGGCGACGGCAGAGGGACAGCCGGTCAGGGACAGAAGATGAACCAATCCGGCGGAACAGAGCAGCTGGCATACGCAAAGGATATAATACCGGGTCACGGTTTTCCCGATTCCTTCCCGGGAACGGAACACCACCGTCCGGTTCAGCGTAAAGTTAAACAACGAGGATAAAATTCGGGCTCCCGCGGTAGCAATGTAAATATTGATGTGTGCAAGATCTCCAGCAACCTGCTCCAAAAGCAGAAGGAACAAGGTAAACAGCCCCCAATCCAGCACGAAGGACAACATCGAGGAGGAGAGATACTTCAAAATCAAGCCGTAGATGGCAACGGAATCCCGGATCACCCGGAAGTGGGAAGATTTATTTTCTTCAATATACACCGTTTCGATGGGGACTTCCCGAATGGTCACTTCTGCCCGGCGGGTCTCCAGCAGCATATTGGTCTCAAATTCAAACCGTTCCCCCTTTACGTCCAGAAGATACCGGCAGAATTCCGTGGAAATGCCCCGCAATCCCGTTTGGGTATCGCTGACGGGAATTCCGCAAAGTGCTTTGAAAATGAAAGACGTAAAACTATTCCCGAACCGGGAACGGGCGGGAACGTTCTCCCCCGAAAAAACCCGGGAACCGAGAATCAGACTTCCGGGATTTTCTTCCAACGCCTTGGCGCAATTTAACACGTCGGGCATGGCGTGTTGACCGTCGCCGTCCAAGGTCACGACGCCCGCGTGCCCGTTTTCCAAGGACAAGAAGTAATTAAACGCCGTTTTCAGTGCCCGGCCTTTTCCTAAATTTTTCCCGTGGCGCAGCAGGGTGCATTGGGGATATTCCATAGCGCGTTCAAACCAAATCCTGCATTCGGGACGGCTTCCGTCGTCTACGAGAAGGATTGATTCAAATCCGGCTTCCACCAGCCCTTCCACCACCCGGAGAAATTTTTCGTCCGGATTCAGGGAAGGAACGATCGCAGTTACGTTCATATGCAAACTCTTTTCTCCGGCAAAATGCCGAAATAAGTTGAGGGATTGTACTAAACCTAATTATAACACATTTTTTATCGCATTTCAAGAGAAAAAAACGAAATGTTGCGTTGCAGAGAAAAATTAAAAAAAAATTCACATTCCCCTCTTGCAATTTTTTTTATAATATGGTATACTATTCCAGTACGTCTCTCGCGTACGAACAAAATTTTATTACACACACAGCGTTTGGTTTGCCGGTGGTTCCCGACGGGAATCTGCAAAAACAAGAGCGTTGTGGCGGTGAACAACCGAAGGAGGAAAAAATCATGGCTGTTATCTCCATGAAACAACTGCTGGAAGCAGGTGTCCATTTCGGACATCAAACCAGAAGATGGAACCCCAAAATGGCGGAATACATCTTCACCGAACGGAACGGGATCTACATCATCGACTTGCAGAAGACCGTTAAGAAAGTCGAAGAAGCCTACAACTTCGTTCGCGAAGTAACCGAACAGGGCGGCGAAATTCTTTTCGTCGGCACCAAGAAACAGGCTCAGGAATCCATTAAGGAAGAGGCCGAACGCGTCGGTATGTATTTCGTCAACGCCCGTTGGCTGGGCGGCATGCTGACCAACTTCACCACCATCAAGAAGCGTATCCAGAGAATGGATCAGCTGAAGAAGATGGCGGAAGACGGCACTTTTGACCAACTTCCCAAGAAAGAAGTGGTCAACCTGACCATTGAAGCGGAAAAACTTGAGAAGAACCTGGGCGGAATCAAGGAAATGAAGAAACTTCCTGCCGCGATCTTCATCGTTGACCCCAAAAAGGAACACAATGCCGTTGCCGAAGCCCGCAAATTGAACATTCCCATCATCGCGATCGTTGATACCAACTGCGATCCCGATGAGATCGACTACGTCATTCCCGGAAACGACGACGCGATCCGCGCTGTCAAACTGATCACTTCCGCTATGGCAAACGCCGTTCTGGAAGGAAAGCAGGGCGAACAGTTCGCTGCGGAAGAAACCGTGGAAGCGCCCGTAGAAGAATAATTTATCTTATTCCGTATATTAGGAGGAAAATGAAATGGCTGCTGTTATCTCTGCTAAGCAGGTAAAAGAACTCCGTGATCAGACCGGCTGCGGTATGATGGAATGCAAAAACGCCCTCGTTGAAACCGACGGCGATATGGAAAAAGCCATCGTGATCCTGCGTGAAAAGGGTCTGGCTACCGCCGCAAAGAAGGCTTCCCGCATTGCTGCTGAAGGTTACGTCGGCGTTTATAACGACGGAAACGTCGCCGCCATCGTCGAAGTCAACTGCGAAACCGACTTCGTTGCAAAGAATCCCGATTTCATGGCGTTTGCCAACGATATTGCCGCTTTGGTTGCAAAGACCAATCCTGCAGATTTGGAAACCCTCAACGCGTCCGAACTGAAAGACGGTCAGACCGTGGAAGACGTTCGTACCGGTTTGGTTGCCGTTATCCGGGAAAATATGACCGTTCGCCGTTTTGCCCGTATGGAAGGCAACGTTGCCACCTACTTGCACATGGGTGGTAAGATCGGCGTTGTTGCAAATTTCACTGCCCCCATTGACGCCGCTGACGGGAAATCCGTCTGCATGCAGGTTGCTTCTATGAATCCTGCATACTTGGGTAAGGACAACGTTCCTGCCGAAGTCATCGAAAGCGAAAAGTCCATCATGGTCGCTCAGATGCAGCAGGATCCCAAATTCGCCAACAAGCCTGCTCAGGTTTTGGAAAAGATCGTTTCCGGAAAGCTCGGCAAGTTCTACAGTGAAAACTGCCTGCTGGAACAGGAATTCATTCTGGACGAATCCACCACCGTCGGCAAATTTATCGCTTCCAAGGGTTCTTCCCTGATCGAATACGCTCGTTTTGAACGGGGCGAAGGTATCGAGAAGAAGAAAGATGACTTTGCTGCCGAAGTCGCTGCCATGGCAAGCGGCAATAACTGAGCCAATCCGTAAATACTATGATCCGCTACGGAACTTCCGTAGCGGATTTTTCTGCATACAATGAAGGGCTGACCTCGCGGTTAGCCCTTGTTGTGTTGCATTTTGTTAATTGAGATTTGTTTATAAGTTTATGCTTGTGAATTTCAGAGCAGCTGTCACACAGGCTCTCTCTGTCCCTCACTATCCCTAATTTCCGCAATTTTCAGCCAATTAGTGACCGCTTTATTGCCCCTTCCGAGAAAAATGCACGGCTTTCTCAAGGCCAAAGGGACGGGCGGTCACTATTATTTACCGCAGTTTATTGTTTTTTCTTCTTAAAAATCGGCTCATCTTTTGAGCAGAGCCAAGCTCCCACCGCCATAGCGGCAAGAGAGACAAAATAGGTCACCTTCGGCATCTCTTGAAAGATGACGAGGGAAAGAAGCGTACCGATAAAGGGCGCCACGGCGTAGTAAGCGCTGGTCCGCGCCGCGCCGAGAATCCTCTGGGCGTACACGTAAAAGAAGATGCTCAGCCCATACGCCACGAATCCCACGCCGAGCACGGCGAAAACGCTCCAAAGGTTGGTCAGCCGCTCTCCGATGCAAAGCCCGATGATGATCGAGCCGAGACCCGAGAAGATGCCCTTCAAGAGTACGATCTGCAAGGGATCCTTGGACGAAAGCTTTCTCGTGCAGTTGTTTTCAAATCCCCAGCACACTGCCGCCAAAAGCACGAACAGCGAGCCGGCGGAAAACTTCAAACTGCTGATATCCTCAAAGGACAGCAGCGCACAGGACAGTACCACGAAGAAGATGCCCGCCCAAAGACGGGGAGAAATTTTTTCCTTGAAGATCATCAGCGCAATGATCGCCGTCGCCACGATCTCAAAGTTATTCAGAAGTGAAGCATTTGCCGCCGTGGTGTTGTCAAGTCCGATGAGCAAAAAGATCGGCGCCGCGATATCCAACACGATCATGGTAATCGTGTGCGGAAGCTCCGCTTTCGTGATGCGTTCCTCGGTGGCTTGTATTTTTTTTCCTTTACGGATCAGAGCGATCACTCCCATGCCAAGCCCCGCACCCACGTACAAAAATCCTGCCATCAGGGTGGAGGGCATATAGTCAAGGAGCAGCTTGGAAAAAGGTGAGTTGACGGCGTACAGAGCCGCCGCAAGAATGGCTAAAAAGATGCCGTAGGTCAGTTTATTCTTCATAACAGCTTGTCAATGGCTCCCTTGAGATTCTCGATGGCGTCCTCGTCATTCTCCTTCACCGCGTCCACGATGCAGTGGTCGATGTGATCCTTCAGAATGACCTTGCTCACGCCCGTGATCTCCGATCTGATCGCCGAAAGCTGAATGAGCACGTCACTGCAGTCCCGCCCGTCCTCGATCATCTTTTTCACGGCGTTCATGTGTCCGATCGCCCTTGACATACGGTTCAAAACCGCCTTGGTGTGCTGGTGTGTATGCTGTTCCATCG
>JAZNDV010000178.1:0-3563 GCA_045588285.1 Eubacteriales bacterium | reverse complement strand
CATCAGCGTAGGCGTTCCGACGGTCGTGGACGCGGCAACGTTAACGGTGGACGCATTGGAAAAAGTCCAAAAACGCATTGCCGACGATCCTGCAAAAGATCTGGCAGGGGAACTGACGGAAGACGAAGGAGACCGGCTTCGGGAGATCTTGGGAGGATATGAAAACAATCTGGTGGTAACCCCCCAAGACATCGACGCATTGATCGCCCGGACGGCGAAATTATTATCCGAAGCGGTGAATATTGCCGTTCATAATATAGACCGGAAACAAATCGACGGGCTGACCGGTGTATAAAACGGAATCTCCCGGAATAAAATGTTGGTATGACAGCGGGCTCCGGGGCGGCTTCTCGGGGAATCAAAACGATACCGAAGGAGAAGGAAAACCATGACGAAACTAAAGTGGGCAATCCTGTATTCCGCCCTTGGGGCAATGATCACGGGGGTATTTCTGTGCAGTTCGGGAATTACCCCCACCTCCGCCCTGTCATACGGTGTGGGCCCGCAGATACGCTCTCTGTCTGCCCGGGCGCTCACCGGAGTTATGCCGATTCTTCCGTCCCTTCCGCAAGGCTTGGCAGAGGGGACGGAAGAACCAACGACGCAGCCGTCGGCAGAAGCCTTTGCCGACTCTCCCCTCTTTACAAAAGCGGATTACACCGTCACCGTTCCCTCCGCACCCGACGGAGCAGAGGCGATCGTGACGAAACAGTATGCTTCTTCGTTGTCGATCAACAATTCTTCTTCCAAGGGGATTGACATTGACGACCTTCTCAATCACGTCCCGGATCTTGATCTGACCGGAGACGGACCTCAGATCCTCATCGTACATACCCACACTTCAGAAAGCTATAACGAAACGGGGCAGGATTGGTATACCAACCAAAGCACCCGAACCACCGACAATAGCCGGAATATGGTGCGCATGGGAGAAGTGCTGTCCCAAACCTTGACCGAAGCGGGATATAACGTTTTACATTGTCAAAAGCGCCACGATGAGGATTTTAATTCTTCCTACGACCGTTCTTTGGAGACGGTCAAGGAATATCTGAAAAAATATCCGTCCATCGCAGTCGTCATTGACCTGCACCGGGATTCTTTGATCGACAGTCAGGGCACGAAATACCGTCCCGCCGTCACCGTCAACGGCGTGCAGGTGGCACAGGTCATGTTTCTGATGGGGGTAGGGAATAATACTTATCCCCACCCGGATTGGAAGGAAAATCTATCCCTCGCGGCGTGGATCCAAAAAGAAGCCGACGAAACCTATCCGGGATTGATGCGCCCCATTCTGGTTCGGGGGTTACGGTACAATCAATATCTTTCCAAAGGAGCTTTGTTGGTGGAATTAGGGGGGTGCGGCAATTCCCCGGCAGAAGCGGAAGGGGCGGCAAAACTCTTCGGGGAAGTTTGCGCAAAGGCGCTGAACCGAATCCGGGAGGCACAAAAATGAAGAAATTTTTCTGTACCGTAATCGCGGTCGCCATATTACTCTCTGCTTCGGTTTTTCCCACAAAAGCCGCGGATTGCAGCGCAAAGGCGGCGGTGGTGATGGAAAGCATTTCGGAGGCGGTACTGTACGAAAAAAACGCCGACGAGCAGCTGCCCCAGGCGTCTACCACCAAAATCATGACCGCCCTGATCGTGTTGGAATCTGCCGAAATGGAACAGAAAATCACCGTTTCTTCCTCTGCGGCGGCGGTGGAAGGATCCCAGTTAGGGTTGACGGCAGGAGACCGGCTCACGGTCTTAGATCTGCTGTACGTACTGATGTTGAAATCAGGAAACGACGCGGCGGAAGCCTTAGCGGAAGGAATCGCGGGAAGCGTGGAAAAATTCGTCCTGATGATGAACGAAAAGGCGGCGGAATTGGGCTTAAAAAATACCCGATTCCAAAATCCCCACGGTCTCCCGGCAGAAGGGCATTACACCACTGCCCGGGATTTGGCACGTCTGACGGCGGAGGCATTGGAAAATGAAAAATTTTGCAAGATCGTTTCCACAAGGCACGTAAAACTTACCTATAAAAATATGGTCATCGCCAATTCCAATAAACTTTTGGACGCTTGCGAAGGAGTATTCGGCGTAAAGACCGGGTTTACGAAAAAAGCCGGGCGCTGCCTTGTGACTGCGGCGGAACGGAAGGGAGTACGGCTCATTTGCGTGACGCTGAACGACGGCGACGATTGGCGGGATCATTCCAATTTATATGACGAATGTTTTCAACGGGTCGACCGTTGTGAAATCGTTCCTGAAAAGGGATTCGGGGGAATCGTTCCGGTGTTGGGCGGAGAAAGTCATGCCACGGTAAAAAACAGTCTTCCTTTAACCTGTGTCACCGTGGACGGAGAACCGATTCCATATCAACTGATCCCCCGGACCGTTCCCCGGCTCTTTGCTCCGGTGGAAGAAGGACGAACGCTGGGGTATCTTCAAGCCCTATCCCCTGCGGGACGGGTGATCTCAACGTCTCCTCTCAACGCAGTACATACGGTATTGCAAAAAAAAGAGGAAAGAACGCTTACGGGCTCTTTCCTCTTGAAAATACGAAAATTATGGCGGGCACTCACTTCAGGAATTGCTTTTTGAATCTGCGTTCGTGCTCCGATTGACTTCTCTGACGGCGGTTGCGGTAAGCGGCTGCCGTTGCGGATTTTTGGGCGGAAGATTTTTTCACCTTGCGCACGTAGGGGATCCCTACGCTGTTCAGAAGAGCTTCCTTTTCTTTTTCCGACAAAGGGCGGTATTCCCCCGGCTCCAGATGTCCGATGGAAACGGAGCCCTCAGCAATCCGTTTCAGAAGCATCACTTCCAACCCCAACACCTCACAGATGCGGCGGATCTCCCGATTTTTTCCTTCGGTGATGGTGACGTGAAGCACCGTCTTCCCTTCCGATTCTTTCTGAACCTGAACCCCTGCGGGCTGCGTCTTTTCTCCGTCGTCAAGAACCACCCCTTCCCGGAAGCGGTTCAACTGATCCAGCGTAACTTCGCCCCGGACGGTAACCCGATAGGTCTTGGGAACGGCGTGGGACGGGTGGGTCAACCGCTGTGCCAGATCTCCGTCGTCGGTCAGAAGAAGCAATCCTTCCGAGTCCCGATCCAACCGTCCGACGGGATAAACTCTGCCCTTAATTCCTTTGATCAGATCGGCAACCACGCTCCGGTCATCCTGGGCTTTCATGGCGGTGATAACTCCCCGGGGTTTGTAAAAAATAAAATAGCGTTTTTCGGCGGCTCGGGGACGGATCCGCTTTCCGTCACAGTAGACCGAATCGGCGATGGGGTCCATGTCCATTCCGATCTGAGCAGGTTTTCCGTTGACGGTGATCCTGCCCTCCCGGACAAGTTCTTCTGCGGCTCTGCGGGAACAGATCCCGCTTTCCGCGACAAATTTTTGGATTCTCATGATCCATTCCTTTCTTGCAATGACGTCACGTCATGGCGTTACGGCGTATTGTTGTTGTTTTGATTCTGTGCCGGGGTTCCGGTATCGGAAGTGCCTCCACCGGAATTTTCGGCAGAATTGCTCACGGTGCCCGTATCACTGGGAGTTCCGCTGT
>JAZNDV010000177.1:0-4916 GCA_045588285.1 Eubacteriales bacterium | reverse complement strand
TTATGAATATCTTCTATCCTAAGGCACCTCTCCATGATGGTGCCATGATCATTCGGGACGGAAGAATCGTTGCAGCCGGGTGCTTTCTCCCATTGACGACCCGAAAAATTGACAGCGAACTTGGAACGCGCCATAGGGCGGGGATCGGTGTCAGCGAAATTTCGGATGCCGTTGTTATTTTGGTTTCTGAAGAAACCGGAATCATTTCCGTAGCATTGGAAGGAAACCTGCAGCGCCGTCTTACCCCGGATGCCCTCGAAACTCTGTTAACAAAGGAATTTGGTACGGAAGAAAAGAAGAAAGAACCGTTTTCGAATTTCTGGAAAGGCTGGAGCAAATAATGAAAAAGAAACAAAGTATCGGAGCTTTTTTTGGAAACTTGCTCCATAACAATAATTTTCTCAAGATACTTTCGGTTTTTCTTGCACTGTTCGTTTGGATTTATATTCTTTACATTGTCAATCCTGTAAATGAAACTGTTTTTGATAAGGTGGAAGTGAATTTAGGTTTTGAAGGATCAATTCCGGACCGAAACGGATATATGTATCTGATGACTGACCCGAATTTGACGGTAAACGTTACCGTTTCCGGCTCCCGTTCAGAATTGATTGCTCTTTCAAAAGATGATATTAAAGCCACGTTGAATATGGACCCCGTGATTTCGGAAGGAACGTATAATATCGGCGTTTCGGTTTCCACGGGGAATAAAAACCTCACCGTAACTGAAGTTTATCCTAAGAGTTTTACGATCGAATTTGCTGCTAAAAAAACACGGGAAATTCCGGTACAACTCTTAGAATCCGGATCTTTGCCTTCCGGTTATGAAATTGACGGACAAGACATTTCTCCGCAAACTATTACGGTTACCGGTCCGTCAAAAACCGTAGAAACCATCAGTAAGGCTTATATTACCGTTCCTATGACAAATGTGAAAGAAAATATTCACGGAACCTATGATATCTCTTTAGTCAACGAAGCGGGAGAAAATGTAGATCGCAGATATTTGACCTTGTCCGATACGTCTGCGGAGGCATTGTTGGACGTTTTTTACCGAAAAACATTACCAACTACCGTGGAACTGACGAACCCACACGGAAGTTCCGGAGAATCTTCCCTGATTTCCGTCACGTTGGACACGCCTTATATCAAAGCCACCGGTCCGGAAAAAGTGTTATCCGGAATAGAACAACTGATCGTGGGTGAAATTGATACCTCAAAAGTTACGAAGAGCGGAACGTTTACCTTTACCGTACCGGTTATTGAAGGGGTAATTTTTGATAAACAGGAAGTAACGGCGACGGTGGCTATTAACAGCAGCACCACTACGAAAACGTTGACTTTTAATACGGCAGATATTACCTGTACGAACGTTCCTGTCGGAAAAGTGGCTCGGATCGCTTCCGGAAAAATAACCTTACGGATCCGAGGAGAATCAGACAGCATCCGAAAACTTACTACTGAAACGTTAAAATGTCACGTCGATGTTTCCGAAGTAAAGGACAACGGAACCTGCTCTCTTTTTGTTATCCCAACTGCTGCCGTTTCTGGAATCTCCTTCGACGTGATTGGGGATTACTCCGTAAAAGTGAACGTCCAATGAGTTATAAACTCTTAAATGATATCCGTCTTCCGGTTGATCGACCGGAAGAAGATGCTTTGGCAAAAGCAAAGAAGGAACTGAATCTTTCGGATTCTACCCCGGCTTTTGTTTATCGCAGGTCTCTTGATACGCGAAAGGATCGGTTTTCTTTTGTTTATACCGTCGCATTGGAAACGGAACGGGAGGACTCTCGCCTTCGCTCATTCCCGAACTACGAATTCCCCGGTCACGTTTCGCGATCCAAAACAATTCCTGTGGTTGGGTTCGGTCCTGCCGGTATGTTCTGTGCCTGGCTCTTGGCAAAGTGTGGACACCGGCCTTTGGTCATTGAGCGTGGGCAGGAGCTGGAACAGCGAGTCCGTTCCGTGGAGTTTTTTTGGAAAAACGGAGTCTTAAATCCGGAAAGTAACGTACAGTTCGGTGAGGGTGGCGCGGGAACCTTTTCTGACGGAAAGTTGACAACCCGTATCAACGACCCTCGGTGCCGGAAAATACTGGAAACTTTTGTTTCTTTCGGTGCTCCCGAAGAAATTCTGACCTTAGCAAAACCCCACATCGGAACCGACCGATTACGAAACGTAGTAAAAACTCTCCGCGCGGAAATTATTGCATTGGGCGGTGAGATTCGTTTCAATACTAAGTTGACCGATATAATAATCGAAAACGGAAAACTTCAGGCACTTTGGCTGAACGGAGAACGCTATGAAACAGACGTTGCCGTTCTTGCGATTGGAAACGGAGCAAGAGATACTTACGAAATGTTATTGTCAAAAGCGCTTATGATCGATACAAAACCTTTTGCCGTCGGATTCCGTGTAGAACATAGTCAGGAAGCGTTAAACGAACGTATCTTCGGAAAATACAACGGACTGAAGCAACTGGGGGCGGCTGACTATTTATTCAGCCACGTAACGGATAAATCCACATCGGAAGCGGTATACTCCTTTTGTATGTGTCCCGGAGGTCAAGTGGTGAATGCATCTTCCCTTCCGGGACAACTGACAACGAACGGCATGAGCTACTATGCGCGGGACGGAAAAAATGCAAACGCTGCCATTCTGGCATCGGTTCGTCCCAGGACCGTTCAAGAAGGGTTAGACCTCCAAAAAGCCATTGAAACCGCTGCCTACAATGTTGCCCAGGGACTTGGTCCGGCATCAACGGAGAAAGCGTTTATTGGACAAGAAAAACCGAATTTGATAACCGGCGTGGAACCGACCTTTCGCCCGGGGGTTGTACCTTACGATATTAACAAATTGTTTCCTTCTGCCCTTTCGGCACGGCTCCGGGAAGGATTTTCAGTATTCAAAAAACGTATTTTATGTAACGAGCCGGCGGTCTTGACCGCACCGGAGACTCGAACCTCTGCCCCGTTACGGATTCTAAGAAATACAGAAACATTGCAAGCAATGAACGCACAGGGACTTTATCCTTGCGGAGAAGGTGCGGGATATGCAGGAGGGATCATGTCTTCCGCAGTAGACGGTATTCGAGTTGCAGAACAGATTGTTGAAAGTGAGACGTTATGAAAATAACCGGTCAGATCATAAAAATTAAAAAACCTTTTGCGTATGTTCGTTCTTCACGTCCGGAATCTTGTGAACATTGCTCGAATTCCGGAATCTGCAATAAAAAAGATGTTGAAATCTGTGCCTTTAACGATATTGAAGCAGAAATAGGCGATTATGTAACGGTCGAGACCAATGAGGATAGAAGCGCACCGATCATCTTATCTTACTTGTTTTTGACGCCGATTGCGATTCTGTTTTTGAGTTATTTTCTCTACACTCTCTTCCCGTGGCTCGCTCTCACGGCGATTCCGCTGACGGCGATATATTATATTCTTTTACGTAAAATCAACAAAAACCATCCTGTTCGTGCCCGTATTGTTTCACTTGCTCTTCCTCCGATGGATTGCAGTGATTTGATACAGAAATAAAGCTACGGAGATCTTCCATGAAAGCGGAAATTAAATCCTTTTGTACTGAGTATAACTACCCAAAGGAAGCAATCGAATCTCTTTTGTCGGATTATTCTGCCTTAAAGAAAACGGAGTATTATCCTCTTTTCAAGGCATACGTTGATTTGTATCACAACGACGATGCCTCTTTCAACTATGATAAGGCATTGAAAGTTACAAAATCGATTGCAAATAAAACCGGGATCAACCGCCATACATTAGATTTATTGTTTTTTATTTGCTTAGCAAAACATTGTCGTGAATTGTACGATCAAGCAGAAATTCCCGTAAAGATCTACCACGACAGCATGCTGGATCTGAAGTGGAAACTTTTTGAATGTAAAAAAATCTATAACGTATGGGGGACCTTCGTTGCGCCTTGGTTTCCCCGTTTCTTTGAACTCTCCCGTTTTGCCTTGGGGCGGCTTGAATTTGAAGACGATCCGTCCACGGAAACCTATGAAAGAGATGGAATTAAATTAGGATACGGTGATTGGGTCATCAACGTACACATTCCTTCCTCTGGAAAACTGAGCATCGAGGATTGTTTGGAATCGTTCTGCATGGCATCGCAGTTTTATGCAGACCGTTTCCCCGACGGTATTGTCAAATTCCGCTGTTGCTCCTGGCTATTGGCTCAGAATCACAAAGAATATCTTGCTCCGGAAACAACGATCCGGAAATTTGCAGATCTATTTGACGTCGTAGAATCCAAAGAACAATTCAATCGCGGAGATTGGTGGAGAATTTTCGGAAAACCCTACGATGATTCCGACAAAGATTATCCGGCAGAAACATCCCTTCAAAAAGCCTATTTGAAAATGCTTTCTGATGGAAAACTTCCGGAAACCGGACTTGGTTATATTTTCATGAAAGACGGAAAAATTTTATAATAAAATTCGCTACAAAAATTTAAATATCTTCAAACAAAAAAACTCCCCACCAACCGATCAGGAAGGCGGGGAGTTTTACGCTGTTAAAAGTTAAAAATCAGATAATGCCCTGTGCGATCATTGCATCGGCAACCTTTTCAAATCCGGCGATGTTGGCACCGGCGATCAGATCACCTTCCATGCCGTATTTCTTGGCGGCTTCGTAGGAATTCTTGTAAATGTCAGCCATGATCTGATACAGTTTTGCATCGACTTCTTCCGCAGTCCAACTGTAACGCATGGAGTTTTGGCTCATTTCCAAACCGGAAACCGCAACGCCACCGGCGTGAACAGCTTTGGAAGGAGCGATAACTACGTTGTTCGCTTTGAGGTAAGCAACAGCTTCTTCGGTAGTGGGCATGTTGGCAACTTCAACGTAGTATTTTACGCCGTTGGCAACAATGTTTTTCGCATCTTCCAAACC
>JAZNDV010000176.1:0-4430 GCA_045588285.1 Eubacteriales bacterium | reverse complement strand
CAACATCCGTAATCACACAAGACGGTTTTACGTCTTGCAAGATTTTGTTGCAATGCTTTGATCCGTAACGACCGGACAATGGAACCGCCGTTACCCCTGCGGCAAAGCAACCTAGAAGCGCAATGGAAGCAAAAAGTTCTGACTTGCAATAAATACCGCAACAAGTTTGTCCACGCAATTTTTTTTCTAAGGATTCCGCTATAATTATCATTTCTTCATAGGTTAGTACCGCATCATTTTCTCTGATTTCCTGCTTCGGGTAATTCATCATTTTCTCTTTGAGAAACGCCCACAGTTCCACGATTACAGTTCTCCTTCCGTTTTTATAATAAATGCCGCAGAAAGCGGCCCTTCCTTCTTGCCGAATTTGAGCAATTGATCCCAAAGATCCAAAAATATTTTACTGATTTTATTTGCACAGCAACCCTCGCTTGCAGAAACAAACGGAAGATACTTTTCTCCCGCTTCATACAGACACTGTTTTAAGGCTCTATATACTTCCCGGACGTTTAATTTCACTGTTGCATTTTTTTTGCGAATAGCATGAAACATGGAAAATGTGTAGGAGTCAATTCCTTCTTTCTTGAGAATCTTCAAGCATTTTTGCGAAATCTTTATACGTTTTCGATTCCGGTTTTCATCACAGATAAGCAAGCCGTAAGTTTTTTCATTTTTATCATATCCGCAAATAACCCCTATTTTAGAGAGAATACTGCTATAGGAATTATTATCCTTGCGAATCACGGAGTCGTCCGTATTAAAAAACACAGAATAATCCTCATCAATCGTTGAGGGTATTGACTCTTGAAAATCTTGTCCGAAAAACTTCAAGAAGTGAAAACTTTTTTCAGGAAACGGACTTTTCCGACAGACGCTTCTGCAAACAAAGGCACCGGAACTGTCCCCCAATCCTAACAAAGAGCCCGAATTGCGACGCAGGAGCGTAAGCATGTTCAACAACTGTTTTTTCAGACTCTGATTTGCGGCAAAGACGGCAATCGTAATGCGTTGATCCCCATAAGAGTTATCCTCCGAAATAGCAATTGGGAATTCTCTACCTTTGTTCATGATTCTTCTCCTTTGTATCTACAAACCAACGAACAAACGTCAGCTACCGTGATTAGATCAAACGGATTCATATCAGATTCGTCCAATTCAATCCCCAACGCCTCCTCAAGGGAGACCAAAAGAAGAACCCTGTTGAGGCTATCTAGTGCCAGATCCTCCGTTAGCCTGTCTTCAGAACGGATATTCTCCTTTTGGGAGAGATCTTGAATAATATTGGTAACGATTTGTTTTACATCCATTGTTTTTCCTCCAATAACGCCGTTACTGCGTTTTTTACTTGCTTATATGTGTCTGCAAGCGGTTGTTCCGTGGAGACCAAAATCCCATCGTTTGCAACACAGATTTGTAAGTAGTTATCACGTAATCGATATTGCAGATCCATGTCGATATAACGGTCTTTTTCTTCGGGACGCGACCGAACCCGAGCGACCGCGGTTTCTACGGATGCATCAAAAAAAAATGAAATATCAGGTTTAATGATTGATTCGGAAATTTCATAGATCCATAAATCGGATTCATATCCTCTCGCCCGAAGATTCGCAAGACAGGAATAAAAATATCGGTCACTGATAACAATTTTACCGCGTTCCATCTCCGGGAGAATGATTTTATTAACGTGCTGCAGTCTGTCGCTAGCAGCAAGAAGAGACAGACTCCTGTAATCGTAAGCACTATGGTCGGGAGAATCCATATAAGTCCGAAATATTTCTGAATTACGAACGGCGTTCGTTGGCTGTTTTGTAAAAAAAACGGGATATTCCCGCTCCAGGTCAACGATTAATTTCCGGAGTATCGTAGTTTTTCCGCAACCGTCCAAGCCGCAAAACGTAATTAAAAAACCGGGAGATTTATACTCTTTCATCCGAAGGGGAACCATTATTCCACCTCCCGAAGAATCGCCGTGCGATCCGCATGGAAAAACCGTGCCTTTATATCTTCAATTTCGTACGAGTAGAGCTTACCCTCTGAAGGCGAGAGCACATAATGGAGGAACTCAGGTTGCTGCGAAATCGTTTGATATGCGAAATTCAAAAAATAATGATTATTGATCCCCAAAAGAAGATGCGTCCAAATGGCCGCACAACTACATACTTTTTCCATCTGAATCTCCTGAATACGTTTTACGAGCATTCGAGTTTCTTCCTCAGAAAACTTGTTAAGAAGCAGGTAGATATCGCAATATTTATATAGCGTCATATCCCGCTTCATTTTCACCCACGGATATGTTGTAGCCTCCTTATAAAGATGATGGCACAAATGAATGAAAAAATCTTCAAGGCTTAATGTAATAATATCAATTCCGTTCACCCGGACCTCTTTGGTATGATCCAAAAGATGAGAAAGAATCTCTTCGTCGCCATTTTTATAGTCTAAAGAGAAATTAATGTCTACTTCCAAAAATTTTATCCCAGGCAAATTGACTTCCAAGATATAGGGAACGGTTTCTCCCCGCGTCATACGGGATTCAATGATTTCTTTTCGAGTGGCGGGGAGAAATTCGTTGTTTCGAACGTACCCCTGCTGGAATCCTGCTTCACTCAAAGATTTTCCAATTACCGTCACATCTCTTGCTCGAACCAAAAGATCAACATCGTTTGACGTCCGATATCCTGCAGGATATGTTCCGCAAAGCAACGCTCCTTTTAACATTGCATACTTTCCTTTTTGCTCTGCCAGAACATTGGACAGGTATTGCAAGCAGCGATTAAAGCTTTGATTTTTCTCAATGCTTACTTGATGTGCTGCTTCTAAAGAATTCCGAAATTCTCGATTGACCTTTCCTAAAAGCCCAGCATTTTTTAGAACCCCGTAAGCAACCCCTTGCATTCGATTAAAAAACAACTGTCCGAGCACGTGTGGGGTAGCCCCACTTTCCAACAATTCATCCAATCGGTCCACTTTCACATCCGCAAATTTGCAAAGATAGAAAAATAATTCTTTTTCACTTTCTGTCATTTTTTACCTCTTTTCTATTTTGTAGGTTTTGTAAAATCAGTCAGCAAAATCCTTAAGACCTGTTTATCCTTTTCGGTTAAGGTCCTTTGTTCAATTGTTTTTTTAAGAACTTCGATTTGCTCCTGATTCAAAAATTTTTTATGATAAGAATATGTATCTAAAATATAAACGCCTCCACCGTACCTCCCCTGGACAGTCCGGATTGGGGCTTCCAAACTCAAGGCCTCTATATCTCTTCGAACGGTTCTTAAAGAAACACCAAATTCCAAAGCTAAATTTGCCATCTTATCATAGCGGCGTCGTACAAGGGTTTCCAAAATTGCAGTCCTTCGATCTGCGGTTCCCAAAGTAAAGCACCTCCCTTCGAAATCAATTATAAATGTTATTGCGGTCAATTCCCGTCCGAATTAATATGTTAAAAAAAAATGAACCTGACATCCAAAATGATCTCGTTTTGATCATTGTTATTCGTCAGGTTCTCTTGACAATTCAACATGTACAACGGGTCTCTGCAACAAATCGTTTTTGCTATTTAACTATGTATTCAACGATTACCGGGACTGCACTAACTCAGTGATTTGAGCACTGTTTTCGGAAACCGTAATATGAAAAGGTTTTGCACTTTGGGCAGTTTATTTCAAAGATCAAATTTGATGTAGTACCAAACAATTTGTGTCGCATTGAATCCAACATATCCGGTAAATACCGTTTTTCTTTTTTGTTCCTCGGTGAGTATTTTGACAAATACTGATATTTTTGCCAAAATTCCTTTTTTACAATTTTTAAATTTTTTAGGAAAATATATACTATTCTTTTACATTAGTATACATTAATTTACAAAAATTGTCAATAGATATTAATTATATTTGGAAATGTAGTCCAATAAGTTTTATAATTTAACGTGGACTACAATATTGCTTCAATTGAAATTTGACAAAACCGTTTTAGTAAAAAATAGAAATATTTTAATCCGAAAAATTTTGTCCTCATTGAGATTTATAATGTTGATCGAAGGGAAGCCATCCTATTATTCAATACATACGAAAGGATAAAAAAATAATCTGTGCTTGAGACTTCCCTTTGAATTGTTCCATGATCAAGATGTTCAATTGCAGATTCTCTTAGATGGTGCAGGAGAAGTGATCCATATGTTATTAAATGAGTTTTAAGCCCTTGTATTCAGTTTTTTAAGGAGCAGGGATAGGAAAATCTTTTACATTGAGATAGAATTCCAAAAACCGGCAGAGTGGTTATTGACCCGCAAACTATATTCAGCGCTATTCTGTTAAGAAAAGAGAATATTGTTTCCATAGTTTTAGCTCCTTTTGCAGATATTGATATGTTCATTATAGAAATTAAACCTGTCAAAAGCTGTCCGCATTAACATCTCCCTCTGAAAAACAGAG
>JAZNDV010000175.1:0-3936 GCA_045588285.1 Eubacteriales bacterium | reverse complement strand
AGAAAAAAGTTTCAAATTTATGTTTCAATTCCGCAATTCTTTTGAGCTTGTGTTATATTATAATGAGAATGTATATTATGTAAACGTGGCAAAAGGAGACCCCATGAAACAAGAATTTCTCGCTCTGCGCAAAACCCTGCTTGATCGGGAATACGAAACGTTAAATCCGCCTCAGAGAGAGGCGGTCTACACCTGCGACTGTCCTCTGCTGATCCTGGCAGGCGCGGGAAGCGGAAAGACCACGGTGCTGGTCAACAAATTGGGATATTTGATCAAATACGGAAGCGCCTACGATTCTACCACCGTCCCCGAAACCCTGACCGAAGACGATATGGAGTATCTGAAGGGGGCTTTGAACGATCCCGCCCGCCGGACGGAAGAACGTTACCGCCGGCTGTTGGCGGTAGATCCCATGGATCCCTACAATCTTCTCGCCATCACCTTTACCAACAAAGCCGCCGGCGAAATGCGGGAACGCATGGAGAAAAAATTCAACGTAGACGCCCGGAACCTTTGGGCGTTGACCTTCCATTCCACCTGCGTGCGTATTTTACGCCGTTTTGCGGACCGGCTGGGATATGAAAAGGATTTCACCATCTACGACGACGGCGATTCCAATAAGTTGGTGGAACGAATTCTGAAAGAAAACGATCTTTCGGAACGGTACCAAAGCAAACTCGTCCGATCGATCATCAACAAAGCCAAGGGGAAATATCAGACTCCCGAAGAATTCCGCGCCGGATACAAAGACGCGGATTTCCCGAAACTTCCCGATATTTATGAAAAATACCAAACGGCTTTGCGGGAAAGCAACGCCATGGATTTTGACGATCTGATCTTTAATACCGTCAAATTACTGACCGAACACGAAGATGCCGCAAGTGCCGTAAACCGCCGATTTAAGTATGTTTTGGTAGACGAATATCAGGATACGAACCCATTGCAATACCGGCTCGTGACCCTGTTAGCAAAGGGGGGAGAGCTCTGCGTGGTGGGAGACGACGACCAGAGCATCTACCGCTTTGCCGGGGCGGATATTCAAAATATCCTTGCCTTTGAACATCAATTTCAAGATGCAAAGATCATTCGTTTGGAACAAAACTACCGTTCCACCAACACGATCCTCACCGCCGCCAACGAAGTCATCGCCCACAACAAAAACCGAAAAGGAAAAACCTTGTGGTCGGACAAAGGACAGGGAAATAAGATTCATTATCGTGAGTTGAACAATCAACACGAAGAAGGTGCTTACGTAGCCCGTGCCATTCTTACGGGAAAAGGAACGGACAAGTCCTTGAATTATCGGGATTTTTGTGTTTTATACCGCACCCACGCCCAAAGTAACGCCATTGAATCGGCGTTGCGGGGGAACGGGATTCCCTACCGGGTCTACGGGGGACTTGCCTTCTACAAGCGCAAGGAAGTTCAAGATCTTTTGGCGTATCTGAATTTTATTCACAATCCCAAAGACCGGATCCGCCTTTCCCGGATCATCAACGAACCCAAGCGGGGCATCGGCGATACGTCTCTGGACCGGGTGCTTGCCCTTGCCGACCGGGAAGGAATTTCGCCTTACGAGGTCCTGCAAACCGCGGATCAATACCCCGAACTGCAACGGGCGGCAGTCAAACTGCAGGCTTTTGCCCAACTGATCGAAGAATTGAGAGACGCGGCAGACACCATGCCGCTGCCGGATCTTTTCAAATACCTCGTGGCAAAGATTCAATACAAGCAATGGCTTTACGATTCCTTTGATTTGGCTGAAGCCCAAAGCCGGTTTGAAAACGTGGCGGAACTGTTGAACGCCATTACGGAATTTTCCAATACTGCCGAAGAAGGACGGAATACCTTGGCAGATTATCTGGAACAAACCGCCTTGGTCAGCGCCGTAGATTCCCTTAATCCCGAAGACGACACGGTGGTTCTGATGACCATGCACTGCGCCAAGGGATTGGAATTCGATACGGTGTTTATCACCGGATTTGAAGAAGAGATCTTCCCTTCCTCCCGTTCTTTGGAAGAACCGGGAGGGGTGGAAGAAGAACGCCGCCTTTGCTACGTGGCGATCACCCGGGCGAAGCGGGAATTACATATCATCTCCACCCGAAACCGCCTGATCTTCGGCAGAGCAAAAGATTGTATCGTTTCCCGATTTCTGAAAGAGATTCCCGGAAATTGCATCGAATCCCGGACTGCACCGCCCCAGGAATCCTTTGGGCGTCCGAAAAGAACCTTGGCAGACCGTCCCATTTTCAAAAACACCGTCACCAGCATTCCCTCCAAGCCGAAAACAAATTCCCAAACGGTCCGTTATACCGTAGGAATGCGGATTCGCCATAAAGTGTTTGGGGAAGGAACCGTCACAGCCGTCACTCCCATGGCGACCGACTGTATGCTCACCGTAGCGTTCGACACCGCGGGGGAAAAGAAACTGATGACCAACTACGTTAAATTAGAACTACTGTAAGGAGCGTGTGATCCATGCAAACGATTCTGATCACGGCATTGTGTGCCGTTACCGCCGTCTGTTCCGTCGCGGGACTGATCCTCTCTTTGGTGGTATTGTCCCGGACGAAAAAACAGGATATCTCCGACGATCTGGCACGCCAGCGCAGGGAATTGAACGATCGCATGGACTCTATGCAGAATACGGTTTCCTCTTCCCTTTCTGCGGGGTTAAATGCCGGGAATACCGCTCAAATGAACGCTATCACAAAATTCTCTCAAGAGACCCAAGCCACGCTGAACACCTTTTCCGCCCGGATCGACCGCATGAACGATACCACGGAAAAGCGGCTGCAGGCAATTCAGGAGGAGAACCGAAAAAAATTAGACGAAATGCAAGGTGTCGTCAACGAAAAGTTAGAAACGGCACTGGAGAAAAAAGTCACGGAATCCTTCAAACTGGTCAACGAACGGTTAGAACTGGTCTCCAAGGGATTGACCGAAATGCAGGGCTTGGCAAGCGGCGTCGGAGATCTGAAAAAAATCTTAACCAACGTCAAGACCCGCGGAATTTTCGGGGAAATTCAACTGTCCCGGATCTTGGAACAGATCCTGACCCCCGACCAATACGACGAAAACGTTGCCACCGTTCCCGGTTCTGCGGAACGGGTGGAATTTGCCGTCCGCTTGCCGGGAAAAGACGGAACCGGTTCGGTGGTCTATCTTCCCATCGATTCCAAATTCCCCATGGACCGGTACGAGCAGTTGGAAGCCGCCGCCGAGAGCGGAGATCCGATTTTATTGGAAACTGCCCGGAAAGCCCTTGGAGCGTTTTTGAAAATGAGTGCGAAGGACATTCACGATAAATACATTCAACCGCCCCATACCACCGATTTCGGCATCTTGTTTTTGCCCACGGAAGGGTTGTATGCCGAGGTAGTACGCATGACCGGGCTGACCGAAACCTTGATGCGGGATTATTCCATCAACGTGGCGGGTCCTTCTACGTTAGCGGCACTTTTGAACAGTTTGCAGATGGGATTCCGCACCCTTGCCATTGAAAAGAGAACCAACGACGTATGGAATATTCTCGCCGCCGTAAAAACCGAATTCGGAACCTTTGAATCGGTATTGGAGAACGTGAAAAAGCGTCTGGAAGGAGCAGGAAACGATCTGGAAAAATTGGTCGGGACCCGCACCCGTGCCATTCGCCGAAAATTGAGAGATGTAGAAACTTTACCTGCCGAAGCAGCGCAAAATCTGTTATCGGAAGGCGGATTTGAAACCGAAGAATAAGGGTGGATTCATTTGATCTATATGGATAACGCCGCAACGACACGGGTCTTTGACCAAGCGGCAAAAAAAGCAATTCAATACATGACCGAAGCCTACGGAAATCCCGAATCCCGCCACGGATTCGGATTTTCGGCAGAGACCGCTCTTACGGAAGCCCGAAAAATTTTGGCAAAGTCGGATCGTAGCCATGTCGTT
>JAZNDV010000174.1:0-6124 GCA_045588285.1 Eubacteriales bacterium | reverse complement strand
TTCAAAACATCCTTATGAGAAGTAGCCTTTATCCTATCTCTCTTTTACTCCGAAACCTTCGCGTTGGCGATGACCTGTTCTGCGATGTTTGCGGGGGCTTCCTGGTAGCGCAGGAATTCCAACGTAAACACGCCTCTGCCCCGGGTGGCGGAGCGCAGGTCGATGGCGTAGGTTGCGGTTTCCGACATGGGGATTTCCGCCGTGACTTCCGTCCAACCCTGGTCTGCGGCAGGGGTCATGCCCATGATCTGCCCCCGGCGTTTATTGATATCCCCGATGATATCTCCCATCATTGCGTCGGGGATCTGAACCTTCAATGCGCCGATGGGTTCCAGAATACAGGGAGCTGCCTGCGGCAATCCGTCCCGGAAGGCGATGCCGGCGGCGGTCTTAAACGCCATTTCTGAGGAGTCCACGTCGTGGTAAGAACCGTCTACCAAGGTGGCTTTCAGCCCCACCACCGGGTATCCTGCAAGCACGCCCTTTGCGGTGGCTTCCCGCAAGCCTTTTTCTACGGCGGGGAAGAAGTTCTTGGGAACGGCGCCTCCGAAGATGCTCTCTTCGAAGACCAATTCTTCGCTGGTGCAGGGCTCGAATTCGATCCACACGTCACCGTATTGACCGTGACCGCCGGACTGTTTCTTGTGTTTTCCTTGAACCTTGACTTTTTTGCGAATAGTTTCCCGATAAGCGATGCGGGGAGCTTTCAGTTCCACTTCCACGCCGTTGCGGGTCTTCAGACGGGAGCAGAGGACCTCGATCTGTGCTTCTCCCATACCGCACAAAATTTGTTCTTTGGTTTCGGGATCCATGGAATAGGTGAAGGTCTTATCCTCTTCCATCATCTTCTGAAGCCCTTGGGAGATCTTTTCTTCATCGCCCTTTTTCTTGGCGGTAATCGCCATCTTCAGATTGGGGGTGGGATATTCAATGGGTTCCACTTCCAGCTTAATTCCGGAGGTCAACACGCTTTCGGTGGCGGCGGACAACTTCGTTACAGCACCGATATCCCCGGCACAAAGTTCTTCCACTTCCGTCTGTTTTTTGCCTTTCATCACGTAGATGTGACCGAATTTTTCACCCAGTCCGGTCTTGGTGTCGGTCAAGGTCATGCCCGACTTCAGCGTTCCGCAGAGCACCTTAAAATAAGAAATTTTACCGAAGGCATCGGCGACGGTCTTAAAGATATAAACGCCGGTTCCCGATTCCGCGGCGGGAACGGGAGCAGGAAGAATTTCCACCATGGCGTTGAGAATAGATTCCAATCCGTTCAGAGACACGTTGGAGCAGGACAGTACCGGGAGAAGCGCCCGGCGGCGAATTCCTACGGAGAGGGCAGTCTGAACTTCTTCGTCGGTGAAGGGCTCTTCCTCGAAATATTTTTCCATCAAAACTTCGCTGGTTTCCGCCAAGGCTTCGTTCAATTCGTCTTTCAGACGTTTGACGGTGTCTTCCAAGGCAGGGGGAATGGGATTGTCTTTTGCATTGATTCCCTCCACGGTGCGGTAGGTCATCTTCAAAAGATCGATGATGCCCATCACCTTGCCGTTTCCGATGACCGGGTAGGTCAGGGCGCAGACCCGCATGCCGAACTGCTGGCGCAGGGCGGTGTAGACCTTCATGAAATCCCCGTTTTCTTCATCAATTTTGGTGACGATGAACATGTTGGGCAGATTCTTTTTCTGGCAGTATTTGTAAGCTTTTTCGGTGCCTACGTGCAGGTTATTCTTTGCAGAAACGACGATGGCTGCGGCATCGGCGGCTTTCAGACCCTGCAGTACTTCTCCTTCATAATCGAAATATCCCGGGGTGTCGATCAGATTGATTTTGTGTCCTTTCCATTCCACGGGCGCCAAAGCGGCGGAAATTCCCGATCCCCGCTTGGTTTCTTCCGGATCAAAGTCGCAAACGGTGGTTCCGTCGGCGATCTTTCCCAGCCGGTCCGTCCCCTTCGTATAATAAAGCATGGCTTCCGCAAATGAGGTTTTTCCGTTTCCTCCGTGGCCCAAAAGGCAAATATTGCGGACGTTTTCGGTTTTGTACTGCATAATCCTGTTTTATCTCCTTTCCGCCCCGGCGGCCGCTTCGTTGCGATGGGGGCGTTCCCTCAGAAGATTTATTCTTCTGTCGGTTGGATTTTTTCCTCCTTTTGCAGTAAGGGGAAGAAAAACTCCGATAACGATATTATACTATATTCTTTCAAAAAAGTAAATAGTATTTATGAAAAAGAAACAAGTTTCAGCGTTTTTCATAATACTTTTCCGTTTGTTTTGTGTAGATTTCACAAAGGATTTGAAAAAAAAGCCACAAGAAAATTTTTTCAGGAAATACGGCTTTCTTTCCGGGTAGAGTAAAAGAGAAAGAAAGGTGTTTTTTTATGAAGAAAGAAATCGTTTTTCGGGCGTTTTTGGCAGAACTCTCCGAGGACGTGACTGCCTTCCGGTTTTATTCCCAACTTTCCGAGGAGCAAAAAGACCGGGTGGTGAATTACGTCCGCCGATCCTTTGACGCGCAGGAATCGGTTTCCCGGAGCGCTACGGCGTTAAGCCGGCTCAAAGAGGGAAGAATTGATTTTGTTTAGAGTGAAAAGCGAAGTGCGGCGCCATCTTCCGTAAGAAAAAACCGCCTTTCCGGAGTTCGGAAAGGCGGTTTTTTTCAGTTCGTTTTGTTTTGTTTGCGGTAAGCGAGCGGAGAGATGCCGTACCGGGCTTTGAAATGCTTGCAGAAGGACGGAGAATCCCGGAATCCGCAGGAATAGGCGATCTGGGTAGTAGAAAGTTTCGTTTCGGTCAACATTCCGGTGGCGTGTTCCAGACGGTAGCGGATCAGATATTCTTGTGGGGCGGTCCCCATGTTCTTGACGAAAAGTTTGAACAAGTAGGTTCGATCCAATCCTACGTAGCGGGCAATGTCTTCGATCTTGATCCGGTACGTATAGTTGTGGTGCATGTAATCCAACGCTTTTTCCACGTAGCCTTTTTCGCCCTGCTTCCGGTTTGCGGTGTTGTGTTGGAGAAACGCCATGACGGAATAGAACATTCCGAGGATATTATATTTGTCGTTTTGGTCGTTTTTGAAATAATCCAGCAGTTTGCTCAGCATTCCCTCCAGCCTGCCGTCCGGTTCCCCCCGGAAGATAGGGGATTTTTCCGAAAATCCCACGTTGGAAACGATCTGTGCCGCATCGGTTCCGTCAAAGCCGATCCAGATATATTCCCAGGGATCGTTCTTGTCCGCCTCGTAATACGCCACCTGATCGGGCAGGATCATAAACCCTTGACCGGCAGAGAGCCGGTGAACGGTGTTCTTCGTCCGGAAGATTCCTTTTCCCGATACTACGTAATGGAACAGATACTGCGTCCGCATGGTCGGACCGTAAGAATGTCCGCTTTCACACTGTTCCCTGCCGCAGAAATAAACGGAAACGGCGTGGGTCTGCGGAATTTTTGCATGGGCAGAATATTCTACCTTCTTCATGTAATTTTTGTCCCTCCTGTTTTTATCCGAATACGCTGTGAATTACTTCTTTATATAAGTCTGCAAAAGGGTCTTTTTCCAGCCAATAGATCAAGACGTTGCCCTGCCGCAGGCAGGTACCTCCAAGGCCGGTTTGTTGGTTTTTGCTGTACGCGGAATCGGCTTCCTGTTCGGAAGAAAAAAGCATTACTTGCGCCTCAAACCAAATCATATCGTCTATCGTGACCGCGTCGTCGGTATTCAGACAAACCCTGACAAAGAAATAGTCAAACCCGTCGTAGGTTTCGATCTCGGTCACTTCATATCCTTCTACCCCTTCGCCCCGGGTGAGAAACGCCTCGTATAGGTCGGTGAAATCCCTTCGGCTGTTCTGTGACGAACAGGCAACGCAGAAGAGGAGCAGAAAACAAAAGAGAGGAAGCAGAATTTTTTTCATAACGAACCCGCAAAGCTACAATATTATAATCAATGCAAATATTATATCTCATAATTTTGAACTTTTTGTTACAATATTCGTATGAAATTCAAGTATTTTTCACTAAATATTCGAAATATTTTACAAGTTGTTGATTTTTAACGCGCTGAAAGTCTTTCACAAACGGACAAGCGGAAATAGAGTTGATTCTTCTCGCAAGGTATTTCGCAATTCCATTTTTCTTTCACGAATGTCACATTTTTTCACTTGACTTTCCTTTGAATTTTTGGTATACTGAGATATATTGTAGAATTCCCGCCGTTTTTTGGCGGTTTGAAAGGAAACTTTCGCATGAAAAAAATTTTGTGTGTACTTCTCGTTTTGGTTATGGCAGCAACGCTGTTTGCCGGTTGTTCCAATAAACCGAACCTGTCCTATGCCGTTACCGGTACGGTAGACGGAGAGAAGAAGGAATTCCCCGTCGGTCCTTACCGCTATTACGTGCAGTGGATGACCGATTATTATTACGCTTATCTGAGTTATATTGCCTCTCAGAGCAACGCGAAAGTGACCTGGACGGAAATGCTGGCGGATAAGTCCTTATCCGGGGGAAAACAGACCCTCAGCGATTCCATCATCGAAAGCGCCAAAGATCAGTATATGACCTATCTGTACGTCGAAGTCACCTTTGATGCCTTAGGGTTGACTTTGGACGCAGAAGACGAAAAAGAGATCAACCGTATTATTCAGCAGGACTGGGTCGCCCTGTACGGCAACGACGGATTCAATACGATCCGTCAGACGTTGGGAATGTCTTACGATGAGTTCCGCAATCTGATGGCGTGCAATATTAAGAGCGAGAAAATTCTGGATTATTACTACGGAGAAGGCGGGCCAAACGAAATTACCCAGCAGGAAATGAAAGATTATTTCGAAAACAATTACGTGCGTTTCAAATACGTGGTCATGATGACCCAGGATACGGACGGAAACGAATATAACGAAACGAAATTGGCACAGATCGAAGCCGACAAAAACACCGTTCTTTCCGAGTTGGCAAAGGGCACGGATATTTCCGATCTGATTCCGCAGTATTCCGATGATTACAACGAAATTACCGACGATTTGACCCCGTCGGAAGAAGAAGCCTTGGAACTGCAGAATAAAACCGTATTAGAAGACGGTTTGATCGTCAACGATCAGGGCGTATTCAGCGAATCCTTGGCTACGTATTACAATATCACCGTAGACGAAGACATCGTGGATAAGGTTTTTTCTCTGAAAAACGGGGAATATGCCGCCGTTACCATCGAGGATTCGGTGTGGATCGTTCAACGGCTTGACCATAAGGAAAAGGAATCCTACTTTACCGACGTGAAGGATTCCGTGTTCAAAACGCTGTACGCCGACGACCTTGCCGCCAAGCACACCGATTGGCGCAGCCGGTTGAATTACGTTTACAACGAAGACGTAATCGACGCGTACCGTCCGGAATATCTTGCAGATCTGTTCAAGTTCTCCGATACCACCGGAAGTGCTGCGGGAAGTACCGCAGGTACGGCAGCGAAAAAATAAAATAAACAGAACCTTTCCCGGTGCCTCCGCGGTTGGGGAAGAAAGATGCAAAAGACAAAAACAAGGGTGTCGACCGTTCAGAAGTCGACACCCTTTCGTATTTTCTTATTTACGCCTTATAGCTGTCTTTCAGGTTGACGATCAGGTTAAAGACGTTGTCGGAATGAATATCTTTACAGAAATAGCCGTTACGGACGAATTGGAACCGGTCTCCGGGCCGTGCGTTGGCAAGGTCGGGTTCCGCTTTGCAGTTTTTCATCACCGTCAGCGAATCTGCGTTCAGCAGATCCATATAGGTTTGTCCTTCGGGCAGGTCAAAGACGTTTTCTTGGGTAAAGAGACGGTCGTACATGCGGATCTCCGTATCTACGGCGTATTCGGTGGAGACCCAGTGGACGGTCCCCCGGACTTTCCGTCCGTCGGCGGGCATTCCCGAGCCGGTCGGAAGATCTGCGGAACATTTTAATTCAATTACGGTTCCGTTTTCGTCCTTGACCACCTCGTCACAGCGGACGATATACGCTCCCATCAAGCGGCATTCTCCGCCGGGTTTCAGCCGATGGAACTTGCCGGGTGCGTCTTCCATAAAGTCGCTGCGCTCCACGTAAAGGGTCTTGGTGAAAGGTACTTGACGGGTGCCGGCAGATTCGTCCTGCG
>JAZNDV010000173.1:0-6374 GCA_045588285.1 Eubacteriales bacterium | reverse complement strand
AGTGTCATAATTTCCCCCTTTTAGGGGTCAGTAGCTACAATAACTCATTCTATATAATAATATATAATTGTGATATTTATGTGTCAGAATTAAAAAACTATGGAATATTTTAGATTTCTATGCTATAATATAATAAAATATTGTGAGTTTAGAGCGCCCTTGCGCCCGTTGAATCGAAAAAGAGGAGTTTACACGAATGGGATTGTTTGGAAATCTTTTCGGTACCTACAGCCAAAAAGAATTGAAAAAGATCGCGCCCCTGGTTGCCAAGATCGAGGCGTTGGAAGAAGATTATAAAGCCCTGACCGACACTCAGCTCAGGGCAAAGACCGCCGAATTCCGTCAGCGCTACGCCGACGGAGAGACCCTGGACGACCTTTTGCCCGAAGCCTTCGCCACCGTCCGGGAGGCTTCCGACCGGGTATTGGGAATGCGTCATTTCCATTGCCAGTTGATCGGCGGAATCGTTCTGTATCAGGGACGGATCGCTGAGATGCGTACCGGGGAAGGAAAAACCTTGGTTGCCACCCTGCCCTCGTATCTGATGGCGTTAACCGGAAAAGGGGTTCACGTGGTGACGGTCAACGATTACCTTGCCCGCCGGGACAGTGAGTGGATGGGGAAGATCCATACCTTCTTAGGCTTAAAAGTGGGGCTGATCGTTCACGAAATGGACAACGAACAGCGCCGGGAAGCCTACGCCGCCGATATTACCTACGCCACCAACAATGAAATCGGGTTTGACTATCTTCGGGACAACATGATCCGTTACCGGGTCAAAGAAGGGGATCCCACCCCCTATCTTCCCCCCAAAGCCCAGCGGGGTCTGAATTACGCCATCGTGGACGAAGTGGACTCCATTCTCATCGACGAAGCCCGTACCCCCCTGATCATTTCCGGTCAGGTGGACGAATCCGACGAAATGTATCAGAAAGCCAACAATTTCGTGAAACTGTTGGTCTGCAAAAAATACAAAGAGATCGACGCGAAAAACGAAGATCCCCACGACGATTGCGATTACGTGGTGGAAGAAAAGAACAAGACCGTCGCCCTCACTCAGCGGGGGGTAGGAAAAGTTCAGGATTATTTCGGAATCGAAAACTATTCCGACACCGAAAATATCGAGATCCAGCATTACGTGAACCAAGCCCTGCGCGCCTACGGAATCATGGAAAAAGACGTGGATTACGTGGTCAAGGAAGGGGAAGTGGTCATCGTTGACGAATTCACCGGACGGCTGATGTTCGGCCGCCGTTATTCCAACGGTCTGCACCAAGCCATCGAGGCCAAAGAAGGGGTCAAGGTGGAAAGCGAATCCAAAACCTTGGCGTCCATCACCTTCCAGAATTTGTTCCGGATCTACGACCGGCTTTCGGGTATGACCGGAACTGCCATGACCGAAGAAGACGAATTTTTGGAAATTTATAATCTGGACGTGGTGGAGATCCCCACCAACAAGCCTTCCCGCCGGGAAGACCACGACGACCGGCTGTTCAAAAACGAGATTCAGAAATTCGGACACGTGGTCAAGCAGGTTGCCGAATGTCACGCAAAAGGCCAGCCGGTGCTGATCGGCACGGTCACCATCGAAAAATCCGAAAAATTAAGTAAAATTTTGACTGCCCATAAGATTCCCCATAACGTTTTGAACGCCAAAAACCACGAAAAAGAAGCGGCAGTCATCGCCCAGGCAGGACGGAAAGGCGCGGTTACCATTGCCACCAACATGGCGGGGCGCGGTACCGATATTATTTTGGGCGGGAACGCTGAATATATGGCGAAAAAGCAGATGGAGAAAGAAGAATTTGACCGTGAACTGATCGTTCAATCCACTTCATTTGCAGAAACCGACGATACGGAAATCCTCAACGCCCGGGCACGTTACAAAGAACTTTATACCCAATTCAAAGCCCAGGTCGACGCGGAGGCGGAAGAGGTGAAAGCCGCCGGGGGGCTCTATATTATTGGTACGGAACGCCACGAATCCCGGCGGATCGACAATCAGTTACGGGGACGTGCCGGACGGCAGGGAGACGTGGGAGAAACGGCGTTCTATATTTCCTTTGAAGACGACCTTCTCCGGTTGTTCGGAGGCGATAAATTGAGCAATATGGCTCTGATCAATTCCTTCCCCGACGACGAACCGATCTCTTCCGGGATCTTCACCAAAACGGTGGAAAACGCCCAAAAGCGCAAGGAGGGGGCAAACTTCAACGGCCGTAAGCACGTGTTGGAATACGACGACGTGGTCAACCAACAGAGGATCCAGATCTACAAAGAACGGGATCAGATCATGGCAGACATGGATCTGTCCGAAAAGCTTGCAAAAATGCGCCGGGACGTCATCGACCGCCAGTTGGACACCTTCTGCACCGGAGAGAAGGAAGATTGGAATCTCAAGGGATTGCGGGAATATTTGGAGGGAAATCTCTATTTCCCAACCCGGGACGAGGCAGGCAACGCCGTTGATATTCTGGAAGGAAAAGAGACGGTAGAAGATCTGCGTCAAGCCCTGCAGACTGCCGCCGACAATTCGGCAATGCTGGTAGAATCAAAACTGACTTCCGTTCATATGCGGGAATTGGAACGGTTCGTCATGCTGGGCGCCATCGACGCATACTGGATGGATCATATCGACGCAATGGAAGACCTTCGCCACGGAATCAATCTTCAGGCCTACGGCAACCGGAACCCCTTGGTGGAATATCAGCTGCAAAGCGACGAAATGTTCCGGGAAACGGTCTACGCAATCCGGGAACGGGCAGTCTTCGACTGTCTGCGCATGTTCCGGGCGTGGGCGGTCAACGTGTTGCAGTTGGACGAATTCGTCCGGGCGGAAAACGCCCGCAAGGCAATGATGCACAAATTAAAACTTTCCCACGTGAAGGTTCACGACCAGCCGGGGCAAACCACCGAGCAAGGGAAAGGCGTGACGGTGGTAAAAGGGAAAAAAGTGGGACCCAACGAGCCCTGCCCCTGCGGAAGCGGAAAGAAGTATAAAAAGTGCTGCGGAAAACCGCAGTAACCGGCGAGATTTCCTTCCTTCCCACCTCTGCAAAAGTATCGACCATCAAAAAGATTCTACGCCTATGGCTCGAATTTTTTGGGTCTCACTTTTTTTCGGGAGAAAAGAAAGGAAGCGGAAGAAAAGCCAAGATCGGCGAATTACATTCGCCGAAGCAAGCGGATAGACTTTTTTATTTTTGTAAGATTAGGATGTGAAATTTATGAAAGATAAAAAATATATCATCAAAGGAACCCCCATCGTTCCGTCGCTGTGCGGCATCGGAATGGCGGTGCTGTGGTATACGTATTTTGGTTTCGGAGCCGGGAAATGGCATTTTCAAATGAAGTCCTTCTCCTTTTCGGAAATGACCGGAGCGGAGATTTATTTCACGGCACTGTCCTTGCTGATTCCGGTGGTTTTTTTCATCGGCGTCCTGTTCTTGGCAGAGATCGATTTGCGTTGGATGATCCCCGTCCTGCTTCTTCCTATCGTAAATCAGATCTCCATCTTCGTGGCCCGTGCGATAGTCAACGATCCCCTATTTAGGTTTGATTACCCCCTGCGTGCTCCCTTTCAGTTCGCCGCACCTTTTTTGGCGTTGATCCTCTTTGTTCTGACCGTGGAAAAGATTCTTCCCACCAAGTGGATCTTCGTGGGATTTTGCGGAATTGCCGTTCTTCTGCCTTTGATCCTGACCCTTTGCAATAGAGGGGAATTCTTTGACCCCCTTGTAAGTTATACTCCTCTTGCCCACCTCTGGTCGGATTATCTGTCCTTCGCCCTGTATTATCTGGGCTTGGGGGCTTTGGCGATTCAGATGCGCCCGCCCAAGGAGTTGGAATTGACTCCCGTGACGGAAGAAGAACCAGCAGAAGAAACGGCGGAAGAGATTTAAGCGCCGTGAAAGACGCAAAGGGAGGTGATGGGAATGGGAATTATCACGGTCTTTCAGAGGGTGGAGAAAAAATACTCCATGACCACCGACCAACGGGACGCATTTTTGTCCGAATTTCAAGAATATCTCGTCCCCGACGCCTACGGAAAAAGCACCGTCTGCAGCCTTTATCTCGACACGCCCGACCGTCGGATTATCCGCCAGTCCGTCGATGCCAAGGGCTTTGACAAGCCGGCGTACAAAGAGAAACTGCGTCTTCGCAGTTACGGAACGCCCAACGGGGACACCAACGTCTTTTTCGAGGTGAAAAAGAAGTTTAAGGGCGTGGTTTACAAACGCCGGGTGGTGTTGCCTCTGTCGAAAGCCATCGTCTACCTCAACGGCGGAGAAAAACCGATGGAATCCCAAATCATGAACGAGATTGATTGGGCAATGCACTTTTACGGGCACCCCAAACCGTCCATGCTTCTTTCCTGCGAGCGGGAAGCCTACACCCTCCGGGACAACCCCCATCTCCGGCTGACCTTCGATACCAACCTTCGCTATCGGGAGACGGAACTGGATCTTTCCGCCGGCTCTCACGGAATCAAATTACTGCCCGATAACGCGGTTTTGATGGAAGTAAAGACCGGCGGTGCCATGCCTCTGTGGTTAGCCCGCGGATTGGACAGGCATGGTCTGTACCCCGCGTCCTTTTCCAAATACGGAACCGCTTATTTGAATACGTTAAAGAAATAGGAGAAGATTATGTCCGCTTTTTTTGAATCTCTTGCCCCTAGCGCCATTACGCCTCAAAATTTTTTCCTTTGCCTCGGCGCCGCCTTTTTGTGCGGTCTGACCGTTGCCTTTGCCGCATCGTTCAAAAGCCGGGTCAGTAAAAGCTTTTTAATTTCCCTCGTGATGCTGCCCCTGATCGTACATACGGTCATCGTGATGGTCAACGGAAACATCGGTACCGGGGTCGCCGTCATGGGTGCCTTTTCGCTGGTTCGGTTCCGTTCCGTTCCCGGAAAAGCCAAGGATATTGCGTCGATCTTCCTTGCGATGACCTCGGGACTTGCCTGCGCCGCCGGATTCGTTGGAATCGCCCTGGTCTTCACCGTAATTGCCGCCGCCGTGATGGTGGTTCTTTCCTTGATTCCCTATGGGGAAAAGACGATGGATCTGCGGATCACCGTTCCCGAATCCCTCCGTTATGCCCACGAATTTGACGATCTGTTTTCCGAATACGCATCTTCGTTCCGTTTGACCAAAGCCAAGACCACCGCCATGGGAAGCCTCTACAAACTGACCTACCGCATCAAACTGAAAGACCCGGAAAAATCCCAGGAATTCATCGACAAGCTCCGTTGCAGAAACGGAAATTTGGAAATTTCCCTTTCCGATGCCATTGACAACGGAGAAGAATTATAAAAGAATGTATGAAAAAGTCCGACGGGAATTCCGCCGGACTTTTTATCAATTTCAGTTATTTCTTTTGCAACCCTGCCACTCCGCTTTTGCGCAGCGCCGCCGTCAAAGGGATAATCACTACGCAGTACAAAACCGCAGTGATAAGACTTGCCAAAAACCGCCAACCGGTGGAGCCGAAGACATAGGCGAAGGAGTAGTATCCCATAATCACCGCATCTGCCCAGATGACCAAGCCGTTCAGCAGGGTAACGGTCAAAGACGACAGAATAATCATCACCGAAGAGCCGACGATTCCCGGGGCTCCCTTTTTGGATTTTGCGTAAAGCCCTACCATCAATCCGCGAACTACGGCGGGAATGATCCACAGTACCGTCGTGGGGGTCAGACCGTAGCCGATAACTTGGGACAAAAATTCCCCGATCCCGCCCACCAACATGCCGTCCACGGGACCGAAGAGCAACGCCGCCAACAGAATGGGAAGCCCGGCAAAGGTGAATTTCATACTCCCCGCTTTGACAGAGACGTAGGCGCTCAGCACGAAGCAAAGGGCTGCCAACATTCCTACCATGACGATGCGGAGGATCTTGTTGTTCGTTTGTTTTTTCATTCCGGTAACCTCTTTCCTCGGAGATTTTTATCCATAAAATAAAAAATCTCCGGTAAATAAAATGATTTACCAGAGTGTCCTTTTACAGCGGACGCGACAGCGCACCGCAACCCTTCCGGGTTTTCGTCCGTGAGCAACATCCCGTCCCACGGCACTACGCATCTTTCGATGCAACGCACAACTGTCTACTCTGTATGGAAACGATTATACACCCAAAATACTACGCAACCGTGTAGATTTTGTGATTTTTTGGTGAAATGAAAGGCGAATCCTTCATTCTTTATGCTTTTCTTAAACGAAACTCTATCACAGTCCTTTTCAGTAATGGAAATGCAACTTGTAGATCTCAAAATACCGCAACGGAAAAGTGCTTGACAAAGGTATTTTTCCATGGTATAATGTTATATTATAAGGTATCAACTGCCTTTGAATATTTGGAGGAATATTATGAA
>JAZNDV010000172.1:0-8298 GCA_045588285.1 Eubacteriales bacterium | reverse complement strand
GCAGGCTTGCCCATTTCGCAGGCATAATCGGAAAGTTCTTCGAGAGTAACATTTCCGTTTCTGATTTTCTGACCGATTCCGCTGTTGAAGGATGAATATTTACCTGCAACAAAGCCGTCAATTCTGCCGTCTTCAATGATTTCAGCAGCCTTGATAAGACCGAGAGCAAAGGTGTCCATTCCGAGAATGAAACCAAGGAACATATCCTCATGAGTGTTGCTGGGTCTGCGGTTCTTTGCATCGAAGTTAAGACCGCCGTTAACAAAACCGCCGCTTTTGAGAACTTCATACATACACATTGTTGCTTCGTAAACGTCAAACGGGAATTCATCGGTATCCCAGCCGAGAAGAAGGTCACCCTGGTTAGCATCAATACTGCCGAGCATTCCGTTGATTGCGCTGATGCGAAGCTCGTGCTGGAAAGTATGACCTGCAAGAGTTGCGTGGTTTGCTTCGATGTTCATCTTGAAATCTTTATCCAAACCGTGCTGACGCAAGAATCCAATGGCGGTTGCCGCATCAAAATCATATTGGTGCTTCATGGGTTCCTTGGGTTTGGGTTCGATATAGAAATCTCCGGTAAATCCGATGGAACGACCGTAGTTTACAGCCATCTTCATCAGACGGGCAATGTTTTCCTGCTCAAATTTTACGTCGGTATTCAACAGGGTTTCGTAACCTTCTCTTCCGCCCCAGAAAACATATCCCTTACCGCCCAATTTAACGGTCAGTTCCAGCGCTTTTTTGATCTGAGCCGCAGCAAAGCAGTATACGTCCGCGGAGTTGGTCGAACCGGCGCCGTTCATAAACCGGGGATTGGAGAACATGTTGGCAGTTCCCCAAAGACACTTGATTCCGGTCTGATTCATCTTTTCAAGAATATAGTCGGTAATCTCGTCCAGACGGCGGTTGGTCTCATTGATGTCTTCTGCTTCGGGAACCAAATCCACGTCGTGGAAGCAGAAATATTCGATTCCCAATTTCTGCATCAACTCAAAGCCTGCGTCCACCTTTGCCTTTGCGTGTTCCATCGTACCTTTTTCCACGCCGAAGGATTTATCCGCCGTATCTCTGCCGAACATATCGGTTCCGGCGGCGCAAAGAGAATGCCACCACGCCAGAGCAAAGGGAAGATGTTCCTTCATCTTCTTCCCAAAAATAACCCGTTCCGCATCGTAAAACTTAAAAGCAAAAGGATTTTTGCTTTCTGCCCCTTCGTAGGGGATTTTTCCAACGTTAAAATACTCTTTCATCATAAATCTCCTTTCAATTCTTGAAATAAATTTTTGATTGCTGGATAAATTTTTTCAAACTTCCGGTACTGAATCTCATATCGGGCGGTAAGTTCCGGATCGGGCAAAACCGTCTTTTGCACCGACAGCATCGCCTTCGCGCATTCCTCAGGATCGGAATAACGCCCCGTTCCCACCATGGCAAGCATGGCACCGCCGTAGCCGGGTCCTTCTTCAGTCTTGGGAATATCTAACGGAATATTGAGAACGTTGCAGAGAATCCGGCACCACAATTCCGACCGGGCGCCTCCGCCGCAAACGGTACTGCGGTCAATTTTTACCCCCATGGATCTTGCAACCTCAAGGTTCTGACGAATGGCAAAAGCAACTCCCTCCAAAACCGAAAGAACCATATCTTCCCGCTTGGTATCCGCACGCATTCCCAAAAAAGTTCCCCGTGCATCGGTATCGTTGATGGGACTGCGCTCTCCCATAAGATAGGGCAAAAAGTAAACGTGATTGTTTCCTAAATCATCGGAAGAAATCCCCCGTTGGGTTGCATCGTAATCATCGGTATCAAGAATTGATTCACAAAACCATTTATTACACGATGCCGCCGAAAGGATACAGCCCATGAGATGATACTTCCCGTTTGCATGGCAAAAATTATGGATACTGTGATTCTCCGTCGGAACAAAAGATTCCGTGGGAATAAACACCGTGCCGGAAGTCCCCAGGGAAATATTACACTTGCCCGCCTCCAGCGTTCCGGTTCCTACCGCTGCAACGGCGTTGTCTCCTCCGCCGGCGACCACCGGAATTTGAGAAAGTCCCAATTCGTCGGCAATCCGGGGAAGCAAGGTTCCCACCACTTGATAGCTTTCGTAAAGTTTCGGCATCTGATCTTCCCGAAGCCCGCAGACTTCAAGCATTTTCCCGGACCAACACTTATGCTCCACGTCCAACAGAAGCATTCCGGAAGCGTCGGAATAATCAGTGCAGTGGCTTCCGGTCAAACGATAATTCAGATAATCCTTCGGGAGCATGACTTTATTGATCTTTGCAAAATTTTCCGGCTCGGATTCTCTCATCCACAACAGTTTCGGTGCGGTGAAGCCGGCAAAGGCAATATTTGCAGTTGCGTCAGCCAAAACCTTCGTTCCCACGGTATCGTTCAGATATTCCGTCTGTTTCGCAGTTCTGCCGTCATTCCAAAGAATCGCCGGACGAATCACTTGATCCTTTTCGTCCAGAATCACAAGTCCGTGCATCTGACCGCCCACGCCGATTCCGCAGACAGTATTCCGGTCGATCTCCCTAAGGAGTTCCTTTACTCCGGAAACAAAAGCGCTCCACCAATCTTGAGGAGATTGTTCGCTCCAACCGGGGGCAGGATAATGCACCTCGTATTCCTTGGAAACCCTTTTCTCAATATTGCCGAATTCATCAACCAACAGAAGTTTTAATGCAGATGTGCCTAAATCAGCACCGATATACCGTTTCATCTTACCCTCTCCCTCCGGCTTGTTTCTATTTCCATTATAGAACATATATCTTGACATTTCTCGCAAAATGTAGTATAATAAATAGACAAAATTTGTTTTTTCAAAAAAAATGGAGATAAAAAGAATATGTTTTACCAATTTCAGCATTTGGGTGCAGGAGATTATTTTCTAAAAGAATACGGTGAGAACTTCAGTTTCCCACCCCATATGCACCTGTGCTTTGAATTTATCACCGTACGGAACGGAACCATGAAAGTCACCGTAGACGGAACGGCATATACGTTAGAGGAAGGGGATTCGTTGCTGATTTTCCCCAATCAACTACACTCTTTGGAATCGGAAAAAAGCAGGCACATGCTTTGTATTTTTGCGCCGGATCTGATTCATGCCTATCGTTCCAAAACCGAACACTACCGCCCGAAAAGCAATTTTTTCCGCCCCGATGACTATTTGACCGAAGCCCTTGATAAGATCCCCGCCGATGCAAAAAACATTTCCAAAAAGGGAATTCTCTATTCCCTTTGCAGTGCCTTTGACGAAGCAGCAACCTATCTTCCCCAAAAATCCGAGCAAAAAGGGCTGCTCTCCCGCATTTTTGCCTTTGTAGAAACCCATTATCACGAAAACTGCACCTTGGAACAACTTGCCGCAAATATCGGATACGATTACGCTTACCTCTCCCGATATTTCAAAAAATCCACCGGTATTTCCTATGGAACCTATCTCAATATTTACCGGCTGAATAAGGCTTGCTACCTTTTGGATAACACCGACGAAACGGTTTTACAATGCGCCCTGGACAGCGGATACAACTCTCTGCGCACCTTCAACCGTAATTTTAAGAAACAGTTTTCCGTCTCTCCCGCCCAATACCGCAGGGAAGGAATGAAATAATCAAAAAAACTTGACAAACGCATTGAAGTATGTTATCATTGTTCATATCAAACCGAAAGAAGGACCCCATGAATATTTACACTTCCGTCAGCCAACTGATCGGCAGAACGCCGTTACTGGAACTGAAAAATATTGAGATTGCCCTTGAATTACAGGCAAAACTTTTAGCGAAATTAGAGTATTTTAACCCCGCCGGGTCGGTAAAAGACCGGGTGGCAAGACAGATGATAGAAGATGCGGAATCGGAGGGAATTCTCAAACCGGATTCCGTAATCGTCGAACCCACTTCCGGAAACACCGGCATCGGGCTTGCGTCAATGGCGGCAAGCCGGGGATACCGGTGCATCATCGTCATGCCCGATTCCATGTCTACGGAACGGCGGAAATTGATGAAAGCCTACGGGGCAGAATTGGTTTTAACCGACGGAGCCTTGGGAATGTCCGGTGCCATCGCAAAAGCGGAAGAAATCGCAAAAGAAATCCCAAACGCCTGGATCGCAGGGCAGTTTGTAAATCCTTCCAATGCCAAAGCCCACCGCCTCACTACCGGTCCTGAAATCTGGGAAGACACCGACGGAAAGGTGGATCTTTTTGTAGCAGGAGTCGGCACCGGGGGAACCGTCACCGGCACCGGAGAGTATCTGAAAGAACGAAAGCCGGATTTGCAGATCATCGCCGTAGAACCGAAGGATTCCGCCGTATTATCGGGGCAAAACGCCGGAGCTCACGGATTGCAGGGCATTGGAGCCGGTTTTATTCCAGACGTATTGAATACCCAAATCTACGATGAAATCTGCCCCGTCACCACGGAAGAAGCCTATGCTGCCGCCCGCTTATTGGGACAAAAGGAAGGAGTCCTTGCCGGGATCTCGTCGGGCGCTGCCCTTCACGCGGCAATCGAAAAAGCAAAACGCCCGGAAAACGCCGGAAAAACCATCGTCGTCCTCTTCCCTGACACCGGAGACCGCTATCTGTCCACCGAGTTATTTTAGGTCGGTAAACTGAAACGGGAGCAGAAAAAGTACTTGCAAATTCGACCAAAATATGTTATACTTATGATAGTTTGAATTGTGTCACCAAAAGAACTGTTAAAAAATTAAAAATGTTGTTCTCTTTGCAGAAACCTTTCCCTACGAAACGGCAGATACCAAACGTTTTTGTATGCACGCCCTGCGCCACATTGATGAAACAAGAGCAATTGAAAGCGGAATGCAACCCAAGGTTTTGCAGAAGCTTTTAGGACACGCGAGGATTCAAACCACGATGGATCGTTATGTGCACGTCACGAACGATTTGCTAAAGGCCGTATCCTTGTTTGAAGAAAGCTCCCCCACCGTGTAAAAAGGTGTATAAAAGGTGTATACGGAAAACCGGGGTACAAAAAACCTTGATAAATAAAGGATTTTTAAGGAGATATAGAAGCAAATGAAATTAGGTATCGTGGGGCTTCCCAACGTAGGCAAGTCCACCCTGTTTAACGCCATTACCAATACGAAGGCGGAGGCGGCAAACTATCCCTTCTGCACCATTGAACCCAACGTAGGAGTGGTCGCGGTTCCGGACGAGCGCCTTGACGTGTTGGCGGAAATGTATAACCCGGACAAATACACCCCTGCCATCATTGAATTCGTGGATATTGCGGGTTTGGTAAAGGGAGCAAGCCGGGGGGAAGGATTGGGAAATAAGTTTTTGTCTCATATCCGGGAAGTAGATGCGATCTTGCACGTAGTCCGTTGCTTTGAAGACGGAAATATCGTTCACGTAGACGGCTCCGTTGACCCGTTACGGGATATTGAAACCATCAACATGGAATTAATCTTTGCCGATATGGAAGCGGTGGACAAGCGGATCTTACGCGCTGAAAAAGAAGCCAAGGGAAACAAAAAAATGCTGGTGGAAGTGGAACTGTTCCAGCGGGTCAAGTCCGTTTTGGAATCCGGAGCCTGCGCCCGGACGATGGAACTGACCGAAGACGAAGCGGCGCTGGTGGCTTCCGCAAATTTGTTAACCATGAAGCCGGTGATCTACGTTGCCAATATGGCGGATTCCGCCTTTGATCTGACGTCACCCCAATACTTGGCGGTGGAAAAATTCGCAAAGGGAGAACATTCGGAGACGCTGCCCATTTGCGCCCGCATGGAAGAAGAAATTTCCGAGTTGGAAGAGGACGAAAAAGCCATGTTTCTGGAAGATATGGGGCTGACGGAAAGCGGTCTTGCCCGGTTGATCAAAAAATCCTACGCTCTGTTAGGATTGATCAGTTACCTCACCGCCGGACCTCAGGAAGTCCGTGCCTGGACCATCAAGCAAGGGACGAAGGCACCCCAAGCAGCCGGGAAGATCCACTCCGACTTTGAACGGGGATTCATTCGGGCGGAAGTGGTTTCCTTTGCCGACCTGACCGCCTGCGGAACCTATACCGCCGCAAAAGAAAAGGGATTGGTTCGCTCGGAAGGAAAAGACTACGTGATGAACGACGGCGATGTCGTCTTGTTCCGGTTCAATGTCTGATCTCAAAAAGGGAACGGCGCCCAAAAAGCCGAAAAACGGTGCAACCGTCAAGGAATTGACCGGAAAGAAGCGCGCCATGAAGGGTTCGGTACAACTGTCTCCCCTGCCGGCGGTTTTGGTTACCTGCACCGACGGAGACGTGACCGACGTTGTGACGGTGGCGTGGACGGGGATCGTTTGCACCCACCCGCCCATGACCTATATCTCTCTGCGCCCGGAACGGTACTCCTATGATATCATAAAAAGATCCAGGGAATTCGTCATCAATCTTCCCCCGGCGAAGCTGGTCAAGGAGCTGGACCTGTGCGGAATGAAATCGGGGCGGAATTTGGATAAATTTGCCGCCTGCAACTTAACTCCGACCCCCGCAGCGCAAGTGTCTGCACCGTTGCTGAAAGAAGCACCGCTGTCTTTGGAATGTCAGGTCAAGCAGGTGTTGGAATTGGGAAGCCACCATATGTTCTTGGCTCAGGTCGTTTCGGTAGACGCGGACGAAGCGCTGTTTAATACCGAAGGACGGCTTTGCATGGAAAAAGCGGGGCTGATCGCCTACGCCCACGGTGCCTATTATCCCTTGGGCAAAAAGCTCGGATTGTTCGGGTTTTCTACCAAGAAAAAGAAAAAAACAAAACGAACCTTACGATATAAAGGAGAATAAGCATGATCGGTTTTGACCACGTATCCGTAATGAATTTGGAAAACGCCATTCGGGGGGCGCGGAATCCCCTGTCCAGCTGGGACAAATCGGACAGTTTTTACAACGACGACGGAGAATTTATTTTGGGCGACGCAGATCTGAATTTGGCAACCCGTCTCGCAAAAGCCGGTTCGGATCATCGGAAATTTATCCGTCAGATCTTCGTCTCGGTGGATATCACCGCTCCTCTGTATTGGTGGAAAGAATTTGATACCTATAAGGTGGGCACCGTTGCCAACTCCACGTCCACCATGCACAAAATTCATTCCAAGCCCATTACGGTGGACGATTTTTCCGTGGATCATCTGACCGAACCTTCCGCAAAATTTTTCGATATTATCGTGGATTATCTGGAATCGGTACGGCTGGAATATATAGAGACTAAGGACAAAGCGTTGTGGTACGATCTGATCCAGATTTTGCCCGAATCCTACAATCAGACCCGAACCGTGACCATGAACTACGAAAATCTCGTCAATATGTACCACGCCCGGAAGAATCATAAATTGGATGAATGGCATACCTTCTGCGACGATTTCGTACTGAAATTGCCCTATGCAAAAGAATTGATCGTCATTAAGGACGAGAACTAATTTCGTTAGGAGATCTATGATGAAAAAGAAAAATTCAAACCGGCTGATCCGTCTCACCCTGTTGGCGATCCTCATCGCCATTGAACTGCTGATGGCGTTCACCCCCATCGGCTATCTGAAATTAGGCGTCACCAGCGTCACCCTGCTCCCCGTTCCCGTTGCCATCGGTGCCATTTTGTTGGGGCCTGCCGCCGGGGGGATCCTCGGGGGCGTGTTCGGGCTGACCAGCTTTTATCAATGCTTCGGCATGGACGCGCTGGGCGTTCTTCTTTTGGAGATTTCTCCTGCGGGGACCTTCGTTATGACGGTAATCACCCGGATTCTGATGGGAGTTTGCGTAGGATTTTTGTATCAGAGACTTTCTAAGATCAAAGGAAAGCACTTCCCTACCGTTGCAGCCATTTTTTCCTGTGCTTTCGTGGGACTTGCTTTGGCAGTTTTGTTCAATAACAACGGCACGTCACCTTGGAATTATCTCATCGGGGCGGTAGCGGCAATTTTGATCGGGTTTTTGTATCACTTCATTGCGTCCCTCGATCCGAAAGGTGCCCCTTCCGTGCTTTCGGCTTGCTCTGCCGCCGTGCTGAACACGGTCTTCTTCGTCTCAGCGCTGGTGCTAATCTTCGGGAAGAATCCCAGAGTTTTGGAATTTACCGGTCAATCCGACGCGTGGGGCATCGTGGTGCTTTTAATCACCCTCAACGCGGTCATCGAAGCCGCCGTCTGCTTGGTCATCGGCACTGCAGTCAGCAAAGCCCTGTCCGCTCTGCAGGAAAAGCTTACACTCCCCAAAGCGGAACAGACCGTTTCAGAATAAATTATTTCGTCCATTTTCAAGAAATAGGAACGGACATTTTATTCGGTAG
>JAZNDV010000171.1:0-2117 GCA_045588285.1 Eubacteriales bacterium | reverse complement strand
ACCTTGGATAAAGCGTTGAAGTACGCTTCGATTTTGGCGTTTGGGTGCGGTTTTGGTCTCAGTGCCGTTTCGGAAGGGGCGGTACGGCTGTTTTACGGAGCACAATCCGAAACCAATATCGAAATTGCCACGAAACTGCTTTCCATTATTTCCATTGCCCTTGTGTCGGTTGGAATCACCAACGTCACCGCATCGATTCTGCAATCGGTGGGGAAGGCTCATATGTCCGTCGTTTCCGTTGCGGTCGGTTCTCTGATCAAAACGGTCACCACGTTTATCATGGTCACTTTCCCCCAAATCAATATTTACGGTGCCCCTCTTTCTACCAACATCGCTTACCCCATCGTTCTTCTCATGAACCTGTTTTTTATCCGGAAATATTTGGGCTATATCCCGAAATTCCGTGATATTTTCCTCAAGCCTTTGGCTTGCGCCGCCGGTTGTTACGGTGCCGTAAAACTGACGATTTTGGCGCTGGGAAATTTTGCCACAGCCCGTTGGGCGGTTTTTCCCGAAATTATCGTTGGAATTGTTGTATATATTGCACTAATTTTCGCACTAAAACTTGTTTCCATTTGTGAAATACGGAAAACTTTTAAGAAATGTTAACAAGCCTCTTGCAAAATGCGGGAAAATAGTGTAAAATAGTTATAGTCCCGGTTTTTCCTTGCGGTCCTGCGAAAAAAACCGGGCTTCAATCCGCGCTGAGGACAGCGGAAGCCATCTTACGTAAGTTCATACCCGAAAAGGGGAACTAAAATAATATTTTTCTTAAAAGGAGAAAAGAAAATGAATAAGTTTGAACTGATCTCTGCAGTCGCAGAAAAACTGGACGTCTCCAAGAAGGACGCTGCCGCTTATCTGGAATGCGTTCTGGACACCATCACCGAAACCCTGAAAGCAGGCGAAAAGGTTCAGTTGGTTGGTTTTGGTAATTTTGACGTTCGTGAAAGAGCTGCGAGAGAAGGCCGCAATCCTCAGAAGCCCGAAGAAACCATTAAGATCCCCGCTACCAAAGTTCCCGTTTTCAAGGCTGGCCGCATTCTGAAGGATGCTGTAAAATAAGAAATGCGTCTTGATAAGTATCTTAAAGTCTCCCGCTTGATCAAACGGCGGACGGTGGCAAGTGATGCTTGTTCCGCTTCCCGCGTCAGCGTCAACGGTAAGCCTGCAAAGCCTGCCCACGACGTTAAGGTCGGCGACGTGCTTGAGATATCCCTCGGCAATGCTCCTTTGAAAGTGGAAGTAATTCGCATTGCGGAACATTCCCAAAAAGCAGATGCCGATTCGATGTACCGTGTCATAGAATAAATCGGTTCCTCATATCCTTTAGGGTAGAGGAGTGATTTGAGAATGACCGATACGCAGAACTTGGTTCTTCATAACCGCGCTTCCCTCTCGGTTTCCGGGGTGTCGGAGGTCTGCGGTTTTGACGAGAACAGTATTTCCATGGTGACCGTGTTGGGTGATCTTCTGATCAAAGGGAAGACCCTGCGGATCTCCCGCCTGTCCCTCGACGTCGGAGAAGTCGACGTGGAAGGATCGGTAGATTCCATGGAGTATACTAAAATTCGACGAAAAAGGGAATCCTTCCTCACCCGTATTTTTAAGTAAGGGGGCGGGTGAGGAATGGCTCTTTCCAACGCACAGCAGTTGTCCGTATTGTTATGGTCTCTGCTGTTTGGCGTATGCCTGGGCGCAGTCTATGACGTGTTCCGGGCATTTCGCGTATTCGTTAAATGTCCCGCAGTTGCAGTCCTGTTTCAGGATTTGTTTTATTTCCTTACTGCTGCCTTGGCCTCCTTTCTCTTTATTTTTGAGGTCAATGACGGAACCGTTCGCCTTTTTATTCTCCTTGCGTTTTTAATCGGAGGATTGGCGGAGCGCTGTACCGTCGGGCAGATCGTTCTCCGGTTGTGTCACCGGATAAAAAGCACTTTTCTCCGACGAAAAAAAGAACCTCGTCGGAAACAACGCACAAAACGTAAGACGTCGCAACATCACAGTTCATCGAAAGCAGGGAAAACCATTGCGCAAGAGAATTAAGCAATTGATCCAGATTTTCCTTATCGTAGTTTTTGCCGTCTGTCTGACGAATTTCGTGGTGAAAAAGATTG
>JAZNDV010000170.1:0-6050 GCA_045588285.1 Eubacteriales bacterium | reverse complement strand
ACAATCGCACCCCGGACTTAAGTTCGAGGTGCGATTTCTCATTTCAGATACGTTTGCAAATGATTCATTGAGCCTAAAGCGGAAGATTTTCCTTGTTGATAGCCGTTCTTCAAAAGTGAGATATCTTTTTCCGCGCGACGGATATTTAAGGGTTGTTTCGGGGCAATAACAAAAATTTTACCTTCCTGTTCCAGCTCAGAAATCAGAGCCAAGGTATCGTTATAGATCTGATGACGGAGCTTCATTGTTTGAACGAGATTGGGGTATTTACGATATTTTGCCTGAATCAGCGGAACGGTTTTCTCCGGACTTTTTCGAAATCCCCGGTGGCGAGTCAATACTACGATGACCTTGTCGCACCCCATATCCAGAGCTTTTTCCACCGGAATAGGGTCTGAAACGCCGCCGTCCAAATACGTTTCACCGTTCAAATTCACCATTTGCGCAAACAAGGGCAACGAACTGGACGCACGAACGTAATCCACGTCCCTGAACATGTCGGTTATTTGAGGATATTCCGGTTTTCCGGTGGAACAGTTGGTAACGACGGTGTAAAATTCGGCTTTGTTTTTCCGGAATACTGCGTTGTCAATGGGATATAATTCTTCCGGAATCTTGTGATACAAAAAATCGGCACCAAACAGATCTCCGGTGCGCAAAAGGCTGGAGATACTGCAGTAATCTTTATGATCCAGATAGTCGGTCATGACAGAAAAACCACGCCCGTGTTGCTTACAGAGAAAACTGCAGGCAAGACACGCGCCGGCAGAAACGCCAATACAAAGATCGACGTTCACCTCACACTCTAAAAATGCGTCCAAGACGCCGGCAGTAAATACGCCGCGCATTGCTCCGCCTTCCAACACCAATCCTACTTTCATTGCGTGAAACCTTTCGTATGAAAATCAGTTTATAAGTTCAAGTTCACAAAGAACTGCTTTATCATATTCTACGCGGAAAGAGATGTGATATCCGGCACATTCAAAGGAATAGACGCGGCTGGGATCCGATTGATAAGCAGGGCGGGGATCTTCGGCAAGAACCGCCCGAATAAGATCAGCAGTATCCGAAGAAAGCGCGGTTAACAATCCGCCGGGGTCACAAACCGATAAAGAATGACCCTTTACCGGATCGGCAAAACCGCCCTTTGCATCGGGGATAAGATCTGCGGTGGGAAGATAGGGTTTGATATCGTAAATCGGGGTTCCGTCCAGCAAATCTGCCCCCAGAACGTCAATATAAGGACCGTCCGGAGAAGAAGGAACGACAGATTTTATCGCGACACAGGAAAGACCGATCGGATTGGGACGGTAGGGAGAACGGGTTGCAAACACGCCCATTCGCTGATTTCCGCCAAGACGGGGCGGACGGACGGTGGGAGACCAGTCTTTCCGTTCTGCTTCGGAAAATTGCCACAAGATCCAAAGATGGGAAAACCCTTCTAAGCCCCGTAATGCAACGGCATTGCGGTATTCCGGCTCAAAAATAATGCGGGATAAAATCTGAGGCACGCGTCCGCTTTGCCGGGGAATTCCAAACTTCCCCGGAAAGGGACTTTGGATCCGGGCGATGACCTTCAACGTCATTTCACCGTTCATTTCTGCTTCTCCATCAAGGCTTTCAGATAATGACCCGTATAAGATTCGGGGCAGGCGGCAACTTCCCGGGGCGTTCCTGCGGCAACGATCATTCCCCCTCGGTCTCCCCCTTCGGGTCCAAGATCGATCACGTGATCGCACACCTTGATCACGTCCAGATTGTGTTCAATTACAACCACGGTGTTTCCGGCATCGGTCAAACGCTGCAACACGTCGATCAACCGATGGACGTCTGCAGTATGAAGCCCCGTCGTCGGTTCGTCGAGAACGTAAACGGTCTTCCCGGTAGAACGCTTGCTTAATTCCGTTGCCAATTTGACCCGCTGTGCTTCCCCGCCGGAAAGGGTGGTGGAGGACTGGCCGATCTTGAGATATCCCAACCCCACGTCGAAGAGCGTCTGCAGTTTACGGCGAAGGGCGGGGAAATTTTCAAAGAATTTCAACCCTTCTTCCACGGTCATTTCCAAAACGTCGTAAATGTTTTTTCCTTTGAATTTAATATCCAAGGTTTCCCGGTTGTACCGTTTGCCTCCGCAAACGTCACAGGGGACATAGATATCGGGCAAAAAGTGCATTTCGATCTTCGTCATACCGTCTCCGGAACATGCCTCACAGCGGCCGCCGTCCACGTTAAATGAAAATCGGCTTGCGGTATATCCTTTGGCTTTTGCGTCGGGAGTAGAGGCAAATAATTCCCGGATCTCGTTGAACATACCGGTATAGGTTGCCGGATTGGAGCGGGGGGTTCGTCCAATGGGGCTTTGGTCGATGTTGACCACCTTATCCACCTGTTCCAACCCCTCGACGCCGTCCGATTCCCCGGGGATCTCGTGGGCGCGGTTTAACGTCGACGCCAACGTCTTATAGAAAATTTCGTTGATCAAACTTGATTTTCCCGAACCGGAAACGCCGGTCACGGAGGGAAACAATCCTAAAGGAATTTTAACGTCGATCCCCTTCAGATTATTCTGCCTGGCGTTACGAATCGTAAGAAAACGACCGTTTAACGGGCGGAGATCTTTAGGGATTTCAATGGTTTTTCGACCGGAAAGATAATCCCCGGTAATGGAGCCGGAACAATGCAAAATACCGTCAAATTTCCCGGAATATACCACTTCGCCGCCATGGACACCGGGACCGGGGCCGATGTCAACCAGCCAGTCAGAAGCACGCATCGTATCTTCATCGTGCTCCACGACGATCAACGTATTCCCCAGATCGCGCAGCCGCTTCAGGGTTTCGATCAATTTGGAGTTATCCCGCTGGTGCAATCCGATGCTGGGCTCGTCCAGAATATACAGAACGCCGGTCAAGGACGACCCGATCTGCGTCGCCAATCGAATCCGCTGGGATTCTCCTCCGGATAACGTTCCGGAAGATCGGGCAAGGGTAAGATAATCCAAGCCGACGCTTTTCAGAAATCCCAAACGGGAACGGATTTCCTTCAAAATCAGATCGGCAATGGCAGCGTCTCTTGCAGACAACTCCAGTTGATTGATAAAATCAAGGGCGTCAGCAACGGGAAGACGGCAGAACTGGTCAATATTCAGCCCGCCGACGGTGACGGCAAGGGAAAGGTCGTTAAGTCTCGCTCCATGACAGTCCGGGCAAGGTTTGTTGCTCATCAAAGCTTCATACTCGGCTTTGACGTAAGGACTGGACGTTGCCTTATACCGCCGTTCAATGGTGGGAATCACCCCTTCAAAACCGTCGCAGCCGTATAAAACGTCATGAACGGTTTCCGGATTCAGATCCTTCATCGGCGTACTGAGATGATCGCCGTGGGATTTATAAATGGAAGCAACGGTTTTCAGCAAATAGGAGTTGCCGGTAAGTCCTCCGAATCCCATCGCGGTAATAGCGCCGTCCATAATATTCTTGGACGGATCGGTCAGGATCCGATCCGGATCAATTCGCATCAGATAGCCGATCCCGCTGCAAGTTTTACAAGCGCCCATGGGATTGTTGAACGAAAACATTCGGGGAGTCAGTTCTTCAATCCCCAACTCATGTTCCGGACAGGAATACCGTTGTGAAAACATACGGTCGGACGTTCCGTCAAAAACAAGGACCAATCCCTTACTGATCCGAGATGCCGTTTCGCAGGAGTCGGTCAACCGGCGGCGGATATCTTCCCGGACGGAAAGACGGTCTACCACGATCTCAATGTTATGCTTTTTATTCTTCTCCAACGGGATTTCGTCCATCAGATCGCAGATAACACCGTCCACGCGGACCCGGACGAAACCGTGTTTTCGGTAATCGGAAAAGAGTTTTGCAAACTCTCCTTTTCGCCCACGGATCACCGGTGCAAGAATCTGAATCCGCGTTCCTTCGGGATATTCCATAATCCGATCCACGATCTGATCCAGAGGCTGTTTTTTGATTTCAATCCCGCAAACGGGACAATGGGGAACGCCGATTCGGGCGTAAAGAAGACGGAGATAATCGTAGATCTCCGTGGTCGTTCCGACGGTTGACCGGGGATTTTTCGAGGTGGTCTTTTGGTCGATGGAAATGGCGGGAGAAAGTCCGTCAATGCTGTCCACGTCCGGTTTTTCCATTTGACCTAAAAACATTCGGGCGTAAGAAGACAGAGATTCCACGTACCGACGCTGTCCCTCTGCATAAATGGTGTCAAATGCCAGAGAAGATTTCCCGGAACCCGAAAGTCCGGTAAAGACGATAAATTTATCCCGGGGAATGGTCAAATCAACGTTTTTCAGGTTGTTCTGCCGTGCGCCTCGGACGATCAGATCTTCCACCATGTTACTTTGCTCCTTTCAACCTGCGGATTTCATCTCGCAGTTTCGCCGCGTATTCGAAGTCAAGGACTTTTGCGGCGTCTGTCATTTCTTTCGACAGTTTTTCGATCAAACGGCGGCGTTCCTCTTTCGGCAATTTCTCCGCATCAATTTCTTTCTTCTCCAATTTTTCCATATCTTTGGCAACGGTGGAGAAGGTCATACCGTTATCCACCTTTTTCACAATGGTCTTCGGCACGATTCCGTGGATCCTATTATATTCCATCTGAATTCCGCGGCGGCGTTCGGTTTCCCGGATCGCGCCCTCCATGGCAGGGGTGACGGAATCGCCGTACATGATCACTTTTCCTTCTGCATTACGGGCAGCACGTCCGATAATCTGAATCAATGACGTCTCATTTCGCAAAAATCCTTGCTTATCCGCATCAAGAATGGCAACGAGGGATACTTCCGGAAGATCTAACCCCTCCCGAAGAAGATTGATTCCCACGAGAACGTCAAAATCACCGCTGCGCAAGTCTTTTAGAATCTGGATCCGGTCGAGGGTCTCAATATCGTGGTGCAGATAACGAACACGGATATCCATTTTCCCCAAATAATCTGCCAAAGATTCTGCAAGTTTTTTCGTCACAGTGACTACCAAAACCCGTTCCTGCTTGGAAACGCGGGCATTGATCTCACTTAAAAGATCATCGATCTGTCCTTCCGTGGGACGGACGGAGATCTCCGGATCAAGAAGCCCGGTGGGACGAATGATCTGTTCCACGATTTGCGAAGAATTCGTCTTTTCAAACTCACCGGGCGTGGCAGAAACGTAGATCACCTGATTGACCCGGGCATCGTATTCCTCAAAATTCAAAGGACGGTTGTCAAAGGCAGAAGGCAGACGGAATCCGTAATCTACAAGGCTGGTTTTCCGGGAACGGTCTCCCCCGCCCATTCCCCGGACTTGGGGTAAAGTAACGTGACATTCGTCCACAAACATGAGATAATCTTTTGGGAAATAGTCCAGCAACGTATGGGGGGTTGAACCGGGGGCGCGCCCCTCCAAAATCCGGGAATAGTTTTCAACTCCTTTGCAATACCCGACTTGTTTCAAAAACTCCACGTCGTACATGGTACGTTCGGTAATGCGTTGGGCTTCGATCAATTTTCCCTGAGCCGTAAACCAAGCTGCCCGTTCTTCGGTTTCCCGAAGGATCTCCTCAATGGCTTTATCCAACTTGTCCGGCGTGGTCAAGTAGTGAACCGCAGGAAAAATAACGTAATAATCGTACCGGCAGAGCAATTCGCCGGTAATGGGGTCAATTTCGGAAATGCGGTCGATCTCATCGTCAAAAAACTCCACCCGAATAAAACTTTTTTCCGAATCGGCAGGAAAAATTTCTACGATATCTCCGTGAACCCGAAAGGTGCCCCGGGCAATATCAAAATCATTGCGCGTATAGTGAATTGCCGTCAATTCCCGCAAAAAGACTTCGCGGTCTTTTATCTGACCGACCCGAACGGACGCTACCTGAGAGCGGTAGGATTCCGGATCCCCAAGGGCGTAAATACAGGAAACGCTGGCGACGATAATAACGTCGCGGCGTTCAAATAACGCAGAGGTGGCGGAATGACGGAGACGGTCAATATCGTCGTTGATACTCATATCCTTTTCAATATAGGTATCGGTGTGGGCAATATA
>JAZNDV010000169.1:0-1886 GCA_045588285.1 Eubacteriales bacterium | reverse complement strand
AATTTCTCCGCTAATTTTGCACGCCGTTGAACCGTCCGTTTTTATGTACTGATATTATTCTGCAGGAGTTTCAGGCTCGGAAACTTTAACTTCTACTTTGTTAAGATAGGTGTTTTTGTATTCTTCATCGGACATTTTCAGGATTTTGATCCCATTAATGATTCCCAAGATCTCAAGGATAACTGCCCCGACATAGCAGGTGAACAGGGAAATTGCAATTTTTCCAATGCCCTTTCCGACGTTGCCCTGCATAAAGTCAGGAACACCGATGCCGTTAAAGATGATCGTCATAATACCGAAAAGAATTTTGTTTTCCATAACACATACTCCTTTGTAGTTTATAGCGATATTATAGCATAAACGAATCATTTTGTCAAGATGTTTTTCAACAAATATCAACATTTTTCCACTGCAAGACGGAGATCATATACCCGTTTTCTTCCCAAGTTTTTCCGATCCAATCTTCGGATAACGTTAAAACGTCGGTTTCTCTGTCCCGCCGGGGGAGTATCCCCTGAACCTTAAAAATAGCTTCTTTTCTTGTCCATAAAGTGAAGAATCGACGTGTTTTTTCCTGTTCGTGCTCCGCGGAGGAGATATAATTCAACTCGTTTTCCGTAAAGATTCGTCGCCACGCCTTTTCGGGAATCGGACGGATCTGTTCGATATCCACCCCGATTGGGAATTCGGACAGGGCACAAAAAACCATATTACCCGAGTGGGAAATGCTGAAGTACACCGGATTTCCTTCTACGTAAGGTTTTCCGGAGGGGGAGACGGAGTAGGAAACTTCGTCGAGGGGACAATTCCAATAATCCGCAAGGGCAGTTTTAATCAGATGATCCGCTCCAATGCACTGTTTTTGCGCCGTCTCATGGTTCAGTCTTTTGCATTTTTCTTGCCGGGACGGCAGCATCTGGTGATACCAATCGATAAAGTCTTTGTCTGAAACCGTCGAAATATTGCAAACGTATTCCTTCAAACCCACCCCTTCTTTCTTAATTTTATTATACTTTAATCGAAGAAATTTGTCAAGTCACAAAAAATTGCACTTTTTTCTGAAAATACCCCTTGCAATCCTCAGCAAATTGTTGTATAATAGGGAATAGAAAAAGAAATCAATTTCGGAGGTAAAACGAAATGTTAGTTTCCGCAAAAGAAATGCTCACCAAAGCAAAGGCCGGTCATTATGCGGTCGGTCAGTTCAACATCAACAACCTGGAATGGACCAAGGCGATCCTTCTCACCGCTCAGGAGATGAATTCTCCCGTCATTCTCGGCGTTTCGGAAGGTGCCGGTAAATATATGTGCGGTTATAAGACCATCGTCGGTATGGTCGAAGGAATGATCGAAGGGCTTGGGATCACCGTCCCCGTTGCCCTGCATCTGGATCACGGTTCTTATGAAGGCGCTCTTGCCTGTATCGAAGCCGGATTTTCTTCCGTTATGTTTGACGGTTCTCACTATCCCATTGAAGAGAATATTATGAAAACCACCGAATTGGTCAAACTGACCGGCGAAAAGGGAATTTCTCTGGAAGCTGAAGTCGGTGCTATCGGCGGGGAGGAAGACGGTGTCGTCGGTGCCGGTGAATGTGCCGATCCCGATGAGTGTAAAGAAATTGCCGATCTTGGCGTGACCATGCTCGCCGCAGGCATCGGTAATATCCACGGAAAATATCCTGCAAATTGGGCAGGTCTGTCCTTTGATACTTTGGCTGCTATTCAGGAAAAAACCGGAACGATGCCCCTCGTTCTTCACGGCGGCACAGGAATTCCCGCAGATCAGATCAAAAAAGCCATCGACCTTGGCGTTTCCAAAATCAATGTCAATACCGAATGTCAGCTGGCATTTGCCGCTGCCACCCGTAAATACGTGGAAGCCGG
>JAZNDV010000168.1:0-6578 GCA_045588285.1 Eubacteriales bacterium | reverse complement strand
ACCGTGTCTGCGGAGACGACGGGGTTCGGCTCTGGGTGTCCCCCGGACACCCATTCACTACCGAACCCGTTCAAGTCCCTGCTTTCTCAAATCAGTATAAATGAAAATAGAACGGGCGATACCCGTTCTATTTCCATTGGTGCGGTCGGGGGGACTTGAACCCCCACGAGTCTCCTCACTACCACCTCAAAGTAGCGTGTCTGCCGATTCCACCACGACCGCAAATATGAAATTTTCACGCTTATATATTATAGCAACTTTGCAGGCGTTTGTCAAGGGGTAAATTTGAAAAAAATCGGAAATTATAAAAAATTTCCTGCAGAATCTTCTCTTTTTCGGAAACACTAATACCAAATAAGGGAAAGGAGAAAAAATATGTTGATGTTGAATCGAAAAAGTCATTGCGGAAAAGTTTCTTTGGGAACGGCAATTGCAGTAATTGCCGCTGCACATATTGCCGCAGGAGTGATTCTCTGCAAGGGAACGTGTCATCACGTTACGTTACAACAGATGGCAAAAAAGGCAAAAAGGACCGTGGTGGGATTGGTTCGGGAAATTATCTAAAATATTTTGCGTAAAACGGCGTTTTAGGTGAGACGGGCAGTTTCGGCTGTCCGTCCTTTCCTATTATTGACATCATCTGCTATTTATGGTATAATAGAAAAACAAAAAAACGGCCGGACGTACGAAAAAAACGGAGGTATGACGTGAACGGAAACGTAAAATTCAAAAGACTCTCGGCACGAACCAACCGCGGAATTATTTTAGGGATTATACTGTTGGTTTTGTTAATCTCCTTCGTGGTGATAGACGGGGCAATTTTTCGTGCCGGCACCAAAAAGATCCGGGCTGATCTGATCGAATGCATTACCAAAACGGCGGAACTGAATTCTCTTTTAGATCAGGAACGGATCGGAGAGCGGATCGGAGACGAGGACCGCGCCGAAATGGCAGACGGTCTGAACGCTATTTTTGAGACTTATTATGCAGATCCTTCCCTTGCGGAGCGCATCACGGTCTACGACGGTTACGATTCGGCAGAAACGATGAAAGAACTCCTCCAATGGTTCGATCGTACCGCCGGCATGGTAGTGACCGAGGTTCGGGTTCTCGATACGAGAGAAGAGTTTCAAATCACGTTTGAACGACAGGGCTACCGCTTTGCCAGAGTACAGATCAACGACCTGCCCGTCGAAATGGATTTGCGGACGGCAGTTCCCAGTCCCGAGCCGTTCTTGGGGGGAGGGCCTTCCTATCTGATTGACCGCATCGAACCCGAAGGATCTCCGGTATTCGGGAAAAAGAAGACGCTGAAGTTTTTCCTTTCGGGAAGCGTCTATCTAACCCTGACCGACGGAGAGTGGAAAATCCTGATGTCGGATTTCTACACCAAAACCACAGCGGAGGTGGAATAATGGAAAAAACCGCACGTATCGATCCGGGCGCCGAAGTGGTCCTCAACATTGAGCATTTATCCAAATGCTTCGGGAAAAAACAAGTACTTCACGATATTTCCTTTCAAACTTATGCCGGAGAAGTTTTCGGATTCCTCGGTCCCAACGGGGCGGGAAAAACTACGCTGATCAAAACCGCCGTAGGGCATTTGATGATCGACGAAGGTTCTGTTTCTATCTGCGGAAAGACCTTGAAAAAAGACTTTGAGGGAGCAATGGCACAAGTTGGCGGAATCATTGAAAATCCGGAATTTTACAAGTACATGAGCGGATACGACAATCTCTTACAGTACGCCCGGATCCGGGGAGTCAGCGATCCCCGGCGAATCCGGGAGGTAATTCACCTTGTGGGGCTGGATCTGAGAATCCATGACAAAGTGGGGCGTTATTCTTTGGGTATGCGTCAGCGCCTCGGCGTTGCTCAGGCAATCCTGCACCGTCCGAAACTGTTGGTCTTGGACGAACCGACCAACGGGCTGGATCCTGCGGGAATCAAGGATCTTCGGGATATCCTCAAAAGAATTGCCCATGAAGAGGGAACGTCGGTCTTGGTCTCCAGCCATCTGATGAGCGAAATGGAACTGATGTGCGACCGGGTGGGCGTGATCGTAGAAGGAAAACTGATCGACGTAAAAACCGTAGAAGAGTTAGTTTCCGCAACTTCCATCGACAAATCGGATTTTATCTTCGAAACGGGGGACGGAGTTGCCGTAATGGAGTTGTTGCATTTCATTCCGGACGAAGAAAAAAACCTGTTGGAAAACGGAGATATCGAATTGGTGATTCCCAAGGAAAATGAAAAAGAGATCCTTTCCCGAATTAACCGCACCGTCGTCGAGGCGGGAATTGATCTTTACAGTGTATCACGCAAGGAGAACAAACGTCTGGAAGACGTATTTATTGAATTAACCGGAGGGGAAGGAGACGTTCAGATTGGGTAAGATGTTCAAGCTCGTCCAAAACGAGATGATTAAACTTGTAAAGCGAAAATCCCTTCTCGTAATGATTCTTCTTATCGCCGTCATCGCCGTAGGTGCAACCTTGCTTTTCAACTTTACCCGCGACACGGAAGACCTTTCTTCCGATGAATATTTGATCGAACAGTGGAAGAAAGAAATTGAAGATCTGGAGCGTTTTTTTGCCCCGGATCACTACTTAGACAACGCCTATGCAGATAATTCCGCCCGGGGAAAAAAATTTCGCAACCGATCGGAAATGCTTCAATATTTGGTGGAGAATCATTACTCTCCCCACGATTGGCGCTATACGTCCGGACTGATCGAAACCATCTTTGAACATAAACTTCAGATGGATACGAATTATAATTATGAGTATCATAAAGGGGAATACGACCGTCTGAAAGCCTTGGCAGATACGGACGATTGGAACTCCTATTATAAAGAATTGGCGGAAGAACAAGAAGCGCTCTATCTTCGTCTTCACCCCGAGGCAAAAAACGAGGTGAAAGAGGCGGCGTGGTATGAATACGAATACCGTACGCAAAACGGCTTTCGCCCCGGCGACGAATCCTGGCGGGATCATCTGATCTCCGCCGTGGTTTCCGCAAAATTTTCCCTTGCCTATTTCGTGCAAGAGGAATATGAGCGAACCTGCGAAAAAAATCATATAAATTATACGCCCCCTTCCATCGGAGATCCTGCGTTGGAAAAACCGAATCTGACCTTGGAGCAGGTAGAAGAAAACCGCAAGGCGGTGCTGGACAAACTTGCCGTTGCCACCTACCGATTGGAACATAACGTAAAAACCGACGTTGGCTCGATCTTCGGAGAAACTTCCGTGATTTCGGGAGGCGAAACCTCCGTTTTCTGGGAATGTTTTGCTTCCTCTTCCGAGTATATCCTTGCCATTGGGGTTCTGATCATTATCATTGCAGGGCAGATCGTAGCATCGGAGTTTTCTTCGGGAACGATTAAATTTCTTTTGGTCAGCCCCGTGAAACGATGGAAGATCGTCATGGCAAAGTACGTTACCGTTCTCCTTCTTTCCGTCACCTTTACCGCCCTTCTCTACGTGGCTTCCGCGTTGGCGTCTCTTGGGGTCTTCGGATTCTATTCCTTCGGAGACGTAATCGTCCGGGTAGAAAACGGAGTGGCTTGGAGCGTCTCCCCCTTCCTTGCAGTACTGAAAAATTACGGGTGGGCGTTCGTTGAAGTTTGGGTCGTTGCCACGATGGCGTTTGCCATTTCTTCGTTGCTTCGCAGTACGGCAGTCTCCATCGGGGTCGGCTTGTTTGCCTATCTTTCGGGAACTGCCATTGTGGAAATTTTTTCGAAATTCGGATTTGACTTCGGGCGGTACATTCTATTTGCAAATTTGGATCTTCCTGCAATTGTGGAGAACGTTTCCGTCTTCCCGAATCAAACCTTGGCGGAAGCAATCGTGATCATCGCCGGTCACATGGCGGTTTTCCTTCTCACGGCATGGGACGGATTCGTCCGTCGCGAAATTTAAGTTCTGCCTCATATTTCCTTTGATTTCGGGCATACTACCGTCAATATGATTCAGAAAGGACGGTCGGATATGATCGAACAAGATACCATAAAATTATTGCGGGAATGTGACGCCGGGGTAAAGATGGGAGTTTCTTCCATCGACGACGTTCTGGACGCAGTACGCAGTAAAGAATTGAGAGAATATTTAATTCAATGCAGAAATGAACACATCAAATTGAACGACGAAGTACAAGCCGCGTTGGAGAGATTCCACGACGATGGAAAGGATCCGAATCCCATCGCAAAGGGAATGTCCTGGATCAAAACCAACGTCAAATTGGCGGCAGACGCGTCCGACGAAACGGTGGCGGATCTGATGACTGACGGTTGTAACATGGGAGTCAAATCGCTCAACCGTTATCTGAACGAATACGAGGCTGCCGACGAGACGGCGAAGGATATTGCGAAACGCCTCATCAATTTAGAAGAAAAGTTGGCGGTAGATATCCGGAAATATCTGTAAAACCCCTTGACAAACGGGAAAAAGTGTGCTATTATATATGGTAGCAAAGGCATTGATGGAGAGAGTAACCTTCCCGAACATTCAGAGAGAAGAACGTTTGCTGTGAGTTCTTTATGCAAGGGTCGTGCGAAGACCACTCCGGAGCCGCAACGCCCAACCGAAAGAAGTAAGTGTTGCCGTATCCCCGGCGTCAACGGGTCAAATGAGTGAAACGTTAAGGTGGAACCGTGCAATTTTGCACCCTTAAGGCAGAGATGCTTTAAGGGTGTTTTTATTTTGTAACATAGCGAAAGGAAGATACATTATGAAGATTCTTTACAACGACGGACACGTTGCAGAATGTCCCGAAGAAGAACAACTCCACGTGATTCGCCACACCGCCGCCCACATCATGGCGCAAGCCATTCAACGGCTTTGGCCCCATGCGGATTTCGCCTACGGACCTGCCACGGAGCGGGGATTTTATTACGACGTAGATTTGGGAGACGTCAAACTCACCGACGAAGATCTCCCCCGCATTGAAGCGGAAATGAAGAAGATCACCAAAGAAAATCTTCCCATCAAAACCTTCACCCTTCCCCGGGAAGAAGCGGTAAAACTGATGCAGGAACGGGGCGAAAAATACAAAGAAGAGCACATCGGAGATCTGCCGGAAGATGCAACCATCTCCTTCTATCAACAAGGGGATTACATTGATATGTGCGTCGGTCCTCACCTGACCTACACCAAAGGGGTCAAGGCGTTCAAGTTGACCCAACAGTCGGGGGCTTATTGGAAGGGCGACAAATCCAACAAGATGCTGACCCGCATCAACGGAATCGCCTTCCCCAATCAGACCGAATTGGACGAATACGTCAAACAAATGGAAGAAGCCGAAAAGCGGGATCACAACAAGTTGGGTCGTGAATTGGAGTACTTCACCACCGTGGACGAAATCGGTCAGGGCTTGCCCATTTTGTTGCCCAAGGGCGCAAGAGTGATTCAGACGTTGCAGCGTTGGATCGAAGATGAAGAACAAAAACGGGGTTACCTGCTGACCAAGACCCCATTGATGGCAAAGAGCGACCTTTATAAAATCTCCGGTCACTGGGATCATTATTTGGACGGAATGTTCGTCCTGGGTGACCCCAACGACGAGAGCAAGGAATGTTTTGCGCTCCGTCCCATGACCTGTCCCTTCCAATATCAGGTTTATTTGAGCAAGGCTCGTTCTTATCGGGATCTGCCCCTGCGGTACGGGGAAACCTCTACCCTATTCCGCAACGAGGACTCCGGGGAAATGCACGGCTTGATCCGAGTACGTCAGTTCACCATTTCTGAGGGACATTTGGTATTACGCCCCGATCAGTTGGAAGAAGAATTCCGCGGTTGTTTGGATCTGGCAAACTATTGCTTGGAAACCTTGGGCTTGAAGGAAGACTGCTCTTTCCGCTTCTCTCAATGGGATCCCGCAAAAGCCGGCATCAAATACGAAGGTACTGCCGAACAGTGGGAAATGGCTCAAAATACCATGCAACAAATCTTGGATAATATCGGCATCGACTACGAAGTAGGCATCGACGAAGCCGCCTTCTACGGTCCGAAGTTGGATATTCAGATCAAGAACGTATTCGGCAAGGAAGATACGCTGATCACCATTCAGATCGACATGCTTTTGGCTGAAAAATTCGGCATGGAATACACCGATTCCGACGGACAGAAAAAACTGCCCTACATCATTCACCGCACGTCCATGGGTTGCTACGAACGCACCTTGGCATTGCTGATTGAAAAGTACGCCGGGGCGCTTCCCACCTGGATGGCACCGGAACAGGTTCGGATTTTGACCATCACCGACCGCGCCAACGACTACGCCGCAAACGTTCAGAGCGAACTGTTGAAACAAGGCTACCGGGTCACGGTGGACGACAGTCAGAACACCCTGAAATACAAAATCCGCTCTGCACAGATGGAAAAGATTCCCTATATGGTCATCTTGGGCGACAAGGACATCGAGAACAACACCGTCTCCGTCCGCCACCGCTCCGGAGAAGATCTGGGCGCAATCACCCTCGACGCCTTTAAGGAGACTTTGGCAGACGTGGTTGAGAATAAGTTGAAGAAGTAAAAATACACTATTAAATAATGATCCCCCCGCATAGCGGGGGG
>JAZNDV010000167.1:0-3779 GCA_045588285.1 Eubacteriales bacterium | reverse complement strand
TTGGTTAACACCACCGCGTCCCGAGACGGAACAATTACCCGTTGACCGATCTGCAGCGCGTTGGGGTTTAAGTCCGGATTTGCCGTTTCGATGGCGGAAACCGATGTGTTATATCGTCTTGCCAGAGTGAAAAAGGTATCTCCCTGTCGGATCAAATGCGTTTGATATCCCATAATATAAGGTTCTAACGCCGCCCAGGTCCGAGCCCCTGCCACACCGTCCGGCGTAAAGCCCGCCGATCGCTGAAACCGAATCAGTGCATTTTGGGTACGCGTGCCGAAAATGCCGTCTACCGTTCCCGCATTAAATCCTAACCGGTTCAAAACCGCCTGTAAAAGTGAAACGTCCGGTCCTCGGGAATTCAATCTTATCGTGTCCATCTTGATTCCTCCTAAGTTCGTTTGTATTATGTTATGAGGAATTGCAAGAGATTTAGACTTTCATTTCAGAATTGACGAAAAGAGGTGTTCTCTTTTGAATCTGTTTCACTATATTTTCGGCCGCAGTTGTGTGATCTGCGGAAAAACCCTTGACCCGCGGTGTGCCGAGGAGATTTGCGGTGAATGTGCCGAAGAAATAAAGGAGCGCCAGTTGCTGATCCCTATGGGTGCGTTGGGGAGTATCGTGTCCTTGTATTATTTTGAAGAACCTCTGCGTCGGGGACTGCATCGGTTCAAATATGACGGAAAGAAAGCCTTTGGGATCTATCTGGGACGGAAGTTAGCGGAGCGTTTCCGTCAGCGGGAGGATATTGCCGACGTGGTGACCTGCGTTCCCAGGGCAAAGGACGGTAAGCCGAGAATCTATAACCAAAGCGCTGTGATCGCCAGGGTTGTTGCTAAAGAATTGAATCTTCCCTTTGACCCGAAATTGCTGCGGAAAGAAATGGGGATTCGCACCCAGACGGAGTGCGAGACCCCGTTGGAACGGGAGAAAAACGCCAAGCTTGCCTATCACAAAGGGGCGTCCCGGCGGAACATAACCGGTCAAAGGATCCTGTTGGTGGACGATCTTTTTACCACGGGGGCAACGGCGCGGGCCTGCTGCGATGTTTTGAAAACCGACGGCGCTCAGGATTGCTTGATCTATACGCTTCTACACAGCCGGCGAGACCTTTCCAATCCATTTTTACTGAACTTTGATCGACAGACCGTTCATCTGGAACAGTCCGACTTTTTAGAAATCTTGCGATGACCTCGACGCAAATTACTACGGCAAAAAAGACATTTTTTGCGTTTCACTTTTATCCCTAAATAAGGCTTTTCGCCGTGGGCAAGTTGCTTCTCCGTCATTCCGTGCCGTGTATCTTTCTCTTAATTGGTTATTTCCTGATCTTCCACTGCCGGAGGATTCCCAAATAAGCAAAGACCAAGACTACGCTGATGAGAATGGCGGCGAGAACGTCGGTATACCAATGAACTCCTGCAAAAAGCCGTCCGAGGGCGGTAAGAACAATACTCAGGCAACAGAACCCTTGCAATGCCGTCCGTAAAGGTTTGTTTCGCAGCCGGAGTTGCAACTGCAATGCTGTTGTGAGCATGATACTGCAAACCAAAACGGTATGAGACGATGGATAGGAGGCTTCCAGAATTCCCTCTTCCAAGACAGGTCGGTAATTGATTACGACGATCTCGAACAGTGCGTATACAATTCCAACCGCACCGTAAAATCCGGCTAAAACCAAAAGGGATTTATCTACTTTTTTCAGACTTTTTCGAGAGATCCACTGCCAAATTCCAAGGCAGGCGAATCCGAAAGCACATAACAGGGCAAGAACTCCAAAGGCTTCCGAAATGGTATACCATATCGGGTTAGACCCGCAAATTTCAAAGATCGCGCCGTTGACGGTGGCAAGCCCTACCTGGGAATTTTGCGGTCCGATGGGCTGAACGTCCACTTTCATCACCAAAAAGGTGAGGAGCAAAAACAAAAACAGAAATACCCCTGCAAAAAGAAAACATTTCTTTGCTGATTTTTTCATGACTTTCTCCTTTTTATAAGATTGTTTTCATTATAGTATAAAATCCCCGTTTTGTCAATCCTTTTTCCTTGACTTTCCGAATTAAAAGTGGTATAATACAGTTATAATAAAATGAAAGCAAGGGAATTTAGTATGAAGATTGCAGTTACCTATCAGGATGGACAGATTTTTCAGCATTTTGGACATACCGAACAGTTCAAAGTATATGACGCGGAAGGAAATAAGATCCTGAGCACAACGGTTTTTGACACCAACGGAAGCGGACACGGTGCATTAGCCGGATTTTTGAAGGCTTTAGGCGTGGACGTTCTAATCTGCGGAGGAATCGGCGGCGGCGCACAGATGGCTCTGAAGGACGCTGGAATTCAGCTGTTCGGCGGTGTTTCCGGAGATGCGGACACGGCAGTCAAAGCCTTTGTGAACGGCTGTTTGGATTTTGATCCCAACGTGAAATGCAGTCATCATGGGGAACATCACCACGAAGAAGGTCATTCCTGTGGGAATCACAGTTGTGCAAGCCATTCCTGCGGCGGAGATTGCAAACACTAAATAAAACCACGTTTCCCGCGAGTTTCTCGCGGGAATTTTTTTTCGCGCGGGCTGCGAAAAATGTTATTTTTTCCGTTTTTGCACATGGATTTGAATACTCGCAATTTAATAAAAACTATCCGCGGAGTTTCCCTCTTTACTATTCCTACTTCCGCTAAAATTGATTTAAGAAAAAATGAAGAGTAAATAGTGAAAAAGTATTATTATAATCCATACAAAGGTATAGTATTTCTGTTTCGGGGGGGGCGCGGGACCGCGCAACATTTTTCTTCCGTTAAAAACATTTTTTACAGAGGAAAACTGAAGTAATATAATAAGGTTCCTTCTATGTGGATTTGTTTAAGTTATTTTAGTAAAAAGTAGTAATTCACATTTTAATCCGTTAAGTTTTTGTCCTAATTAAGATTTATAATATTAATCGAAGGGAAGCCATCATATTATTCAATACACACGAAAGGATGAAAAAGTGAAAAAGGAAAAAAACATTGTGATCGAACGAAACTCCAATCTGCTGAAAAATCCTTATTTTGAGGGATTTAATTACTGGAAGTTTGTGGATTCAGATTATTTTAGCGACTTTATTGTGCATGAGTGCCATAATGTGGAAGGTCACCCGGAGTCATTCCAAAAATCGCAACTACGCATTTACTCCTACGCAACAATGGAAAACAGAGGAATTTATCAAACCATAAAACGTCTTTCAAGCGGGAAATATACATTTTACGTTAATTTACACATCGGAATAAAGTGCTTTGGAACAAAAAGGCCCGGTATCTATTTGAGAGTTGTATCAGATAATTGTATTATTGCAGAAAGCAAGCATTTTTCTCAAGCACGAAAAAAGAATCTGCGTTTGAGAGTTCCCTTTGAATTGTTCCATGATCAAGATGTTCAATTGCAGATTCTCTTAGATGGTGCAGGAGAAGTTTATATTAAAAACGCAGGACTGAGACTATACGCTTAATGATCCATATGTTATTAAATGAGTTTTAAGCCCTTGTATTCAGTTTTTTAAGGAGCAGGGATAGGAAAATCTTTTACAGTGAGATAGAATTCCAAAAACCGGCGGAGTGGTTATTAACCCGCAAACTATATTCAGCGCTATTCTGTTAAGAAGAGAGAATACTTTTAGCTCCTTTTGCAGATATTGATATGTTCATTATAGAAATTAAACCTGTCAAAAGCTGTCCGCATTAACATCTCCCTCTGAAAAACAGAGGGAGATGTTTTCCCTATTCCTTTTTTACAA
>JAZNDV010000166.1:0-4230 GCA_045588285.1 Eubacteriales bacterium | reverse complement strand
AGATAAGATTCGATCTCACCCGGCATTTTTGCCATGGCAACCGAAAGAGATTCGCCGCGGGTATAGGCGCCGATATAATCCACCGCATAGAGCAAGGTGTCGTTCCCGTTATGTTCCCAAACGCAAGCAAGCATTTTTATTCTCCTATGAAAAAGTGCGTGTCAAAACGCCACGCACTAAAAAATCAAGCTTTGATTCCGGCAAAGGAGAAGAAATCGGAACGCAGATGCTCCACTTTCTTTTCCGCGTCTTCCCTGCTGTTTTCCCGAACTAAAACGTATATCTTCACTTTCGGTTCCGTTCCGGAGGGACGGACGATAATAACCGAGCCGTCGACCAAACGATAATACACGACGTTTGCCTTGGGCAAGCCCATGGCACCTTTGTTCAGGTCGTAAAATTCCTTCAACGCAATTCCGGCGAATCCATCAGGTCGGACGGTACAGAGACGATGCATCAAAGCCTTGGTCTTTTCGGCGCCGTCAAAGCCGTGCATGGTAACCGAAAGGGTTTTATCCAAATAGAATCCGAATTCATCATACAAGGAATTCAGCGCATCTGCAAGAGTCATGCCTTTTTCCTTGTAATGCGCAGCCATTTCAGCCACCAAAAGGGAGGCGGCGACTGCGTCCTTATCCCGGGCGTAGGTACCGGAAAGGTAACCGTAAGATTCTTCAAAGCCAAAGACGTAAGTGTGAGAACCGGACGCTTCAAACTCTTTGATTTTTTCTCCGATAAACTTAAAGCCGGTCAGGACGTTAAACAGTTTTACTCCGTATTTTTCGCAGACGGCAGCCGCCATTTCAGTGGAAACGAGAGATTTGACGGCACCAGCGTTTGCGGGAAGATTTCCGGTTTTTTCCCGAGCGCCGAGAATATAATCCAACAGCAGAACTCCGGTTTGATTGCCTGTCAGAGCAATAAATTGTCCGTCTTCGCCCCGCACGACAACGCCGACGCGGTCCGCGTCAGGGTCAGTGCCGATAATAAAATCTGCCCCCTTTTCGTCCGCAAGTTTCATGGCGATGGCAAATCCTTCTTTGTTTTCCGGATTGGGGGACGCTACCGTGGGAAATTCTCCCGAAAGAACCATTTGTTCGGGGACACAGGTGACGTTTTCAAAGCCGGCGCGCTTCAATGCTTCAGGAACAAGACGGTAACCGGTTCCATGGAAGGGGGTAAAGATAATTGCCATATCTTTTTGACGGAGAATGGTGTCGGCATCAATAACACAATCCAAAACGCACGCAAGAAATTTTTCGTCGAAATCTTTATCAAGAATGACGGTATTTGCTTCCATATCTTCCAAAGAAGAAACCTTGACGTCGTCGAAAATATCGTCCTCACAAATTGATTCGTAAACCGCGTCCGCCTGTTCAAGGGACAGTTGAGCGCCGTCTTCCCAATAAACCTTATAACCGTTATATTCTTTGGGATTATGGGAAGCAGTAATATTGATTCCGGCAATGCAGTTCAACTCCCGAATGGCAAAAGACACTTCGGGGGTAGGGCGCAATTCGTCGAAAAGATAGGTTTTGATTCCGTTAGCCGTCAGAACCCGGCAGGCTTCCAAGGCGAATTCCCGGGACATAATACGACAATCGTGCCCCACGACGACTCCGCGGGAACAGGCATCGTCCCCGGTCTTGCGGATCAGCGTTGCAAGTCCTTGGGTAGCGTGGCGAACAACGTATATATTCATTCGATTGGTTCCGGCTCCGAGAACACCTCGCAAGCCTGCCGTCCCGAAGGTCAGTTTGGAACCAAAACGGCTGATAATTTCTTTTTCGTTTTCAGCAATGGCGGTCAACTCAGCCTTGGTATCGGCATCGACGAGGGAAGAAGACAGCCAACGTTGAAACATTTCATTCATAATAATATACTCCTTTTGCAGGGAATTGCAGGGGATTACAGAGATTTTTTGAATTCTTCCAAAGCACGCGCCAACTGATCCGGACAGGAAGATTCCTTCATGCCGCAACGGATTCCTTTCAAGGTTTCGATCACCTCGTCAACCTTGCGGCCTTCCGCAAGACGGGCAACTCCTTGGGTATTTCCGGAACAGCCGCCGGTGAATTTCACGGAAGTAACGGTATTGGTATCGTCGACTTCCAAATGGATTCCGCGGGAGCAGACGCCTTTGGGAGTAAAATCAAACGTTTTCACTATAGTATAACTCCTTTGGTAGATATATTATTCGTGTATGAGATTATTTAGTTTGAATTTTGCACTCTTCGTTTTATACTTTTCATTCATTTGTGATACGTCATGTTCCGCTGAATGGTAAAAGCACGGTAAATCTGCTCCAACAGCACGACGCGCATCATCTGATGGGGAAAGGTAAAAGATGAAAAAGACAATCGCAGATCCGCCCGCCGCTTGACCGCGTCGTCCAAACCGCAGGAAGAACCGATGACAAAGGTGATCTTCGACGAAATTTGGGAAACGGCAGAAAGTTTTTCTGCCAACGCCTCGGAAGTCATAGACTTGCCTTCGATGCAGAGAGCAACGACAAATCCTTCACATTCCTTCAAAATCAGATCTTTTTCCTGTGAGAGGGTGGATTCGGGCAAAGAGACCAATTTATACTTACAAAAAGCGGAAAGCCGTTTTTCATATTCTGCACAGGCATCTCTCCAATAAGATTCCTTTAACGTACCGACACAAACCACCTTGACCGTCATCATAACGCAAAAACCTCAGACCTTTCGCTTCGGGGAGCGACCCGGACACGGACGTCCCGTTCCGCCTCGATGCCGGAGCGGCGCAAAATGTTTTCCACGGTGCAGCGGCAAAGAGATTCGGTATTATTTTCTTTGCTCAAATGCGCCAAATAAATCTGTTCCGCACCATTTTGGACGAATTGAGTCAACCCTTCTCCGCACTGTTGATTGGACAGGTGTCCGTTGGGACCGGAAATCCGTTGCTTGAGCGAGTAGGGATACGAACCGTTGCGGAGCATATCAATATCGTGATTGGCTTCAAAAACCAACACTTTACAGCCGTTCAGGGCATTGCGGACGGAATCGGTAATCTGACCGAGGTCTGTAGATACACCGACGCGGCAGATCCCGGTGTCGATCACGTATCCGGTACACTCTGCAGAGTCGTGCATACAGGGAAAGGAAGTGACGGAAAAAAAACCGCTTTTGGCGTTTCCGCCGGTGGGGAGAATGCAAAACAAATCGGGATCCACTTCGGGAAGCACATCGGCGATTTCGTCCAACGTTCTTTGATTGGCTAAAATAGGGATACGGTATTTTTTCGTGATGGATTTCAGCCCGGAAATATGGTCGGAATGTTCGTGGGTGAGAAAGATCCCCTTTACCTTCGACAAAGAAGAACCCACGGAATTCAATAAAGTTTCGGTGCGGCGGACTCCGGTGCCGGCATCAATCAAAAGCCCGCAGCCGTCCACTTCCACGTAGGTACAGTTTGCGCTGCTTCCGCTGACGAGGGTACAAACCTTCAGCCGGCTCACAGCAGACACTCCGTATTACAAGATTCCGAAGGAACGCTGTCGTCAATCTTTTCGATGTCCGCACCCAAAGAACGGAGTTTTTCCACCAAACCTTCATACCCCCGTTCAATGTGGCGAATGTCGGAGACCTCCGTAACGCCCTCGGCGGCAAGTCCGGCAAGAACCATGGAGACTCCTGCCCGAAGATCGCAGGCGCGCACCGATGCACCGTGTAATTTTTCTACGCCGTCAATGACACACACGTTCCCGTCCACTTCGATCTTCGCACCCATTTTCCGCAATTCTGCAGCGTAGCGGAAGCGTTGATCGTAGATCCCTTCGGTGATAACCGAAGCACCGGCGGCGGTGGCGAGCATTGTGGCAAACTGAGGTTGCATATCGGTGGGAAAACCGGGATACGGTTGGGTTTTAACGTTGATACGATCGGGTCGGTCAAGGCGGGTAACGATAATAGAATCGTCCAATTCCTCAATTCCAACCCCGGCCTCTTCCAACTTGGCAGAAATGGATTCCATATGTTTCGGAATGACGTTTTTCACCTCTACTCTGCCTCCGGCAATAGCGGCGGCAACCATGTAGGTGCCCGCTTCGATCTGATCGGGGACGATCTCGTACCGGCCGCCCTTTAATTCCCGGCCGCCGTTGATCCGAATGACGTTGGTTCCGGCGCCTTTGATATCGGCACCCATGGCGTTCAGGAAGTTTGCAATATCAACCACGTGAGGTTCTTTTGCGGCATTTTCAATGGT
>JAZNDV010000165.1:0-2263 GCA_045588285.1 Eubacteriales bacterium | reverse complement strand
TTGTCTCCCTAAGCCCGCTTGGCCTCCGACTTCGGACAAAACCATTGCCGCCGTCACCGTGGACGAAAACTGTATCCGCGGCACGGGGGATCCAATCATTACCCACAAAGAAACCGAACAATAACCCCATCGACTCGGATCGCAAAATGCGGTTCGAGCCGTTGCCGTTTCTCTCATAAGAAAAAAAGAGACACACAAACCACGAAAAATCAAAGGAAAACGATATTATGCCCGATATCTCCAAGGTCTTTGAACAAAAGATCCGAACCCTCCCCCTTCTCCCCTTGCGGAATTTAGCGTCCCTGCCGAAACAGACCGTTCATTTGGACGTAGCCCGCAAGATCTCCGCATCTGCCGTCAATGCCGCGTTGGCGTCGGACCGATACATATTCCTCGCCGCTCAAATGGACATTACCGAGGAAGAACCCCGTCCCGAAGGCATTTTCAGCTACGGTGCTGTGGCAAAAGTCAAACAGATGATGAAAACGCAAAGCGGCGAGCTGCGGGTCATGTTGGACGTGCTGTGCCGCGCCCAAGCCATCACCCTGCCCTACAAAGACAACGGTTATTACAACGCCACCGTTTCTCTGATTCCCGAAATGCCCGCCCCGATCCAGTCTTCTTTGGAACGGGAAGCTTTGGCTCGGGAAGGACAAAGCCTTTACGCAGAATTATCTCAATACGTAGAAAATATTTCTCAGCAACAGATCATGGAAGTACTTTCCATTGACGATCTGGGATTTTTGGCAGACTATATTACGCAAAATCTTTTCTTGAAATATCAGGACAAGCAGCGGATCTTAGAGATTCTCGACCCCGAAAAGAGAATGGAAGAGCTGTTGCAGATTTTGGAACGGGAAGTGCGGATCGCCGATTTGGAAACCCACATTGCCGACCGCACCAAAGAACGCATTGCGAAAAATCAGCGGGATTTCTATATCCGGGAGCAGATCCACGCCCTGGAAGAAGAATTGGGCGAATTTGACCCCGATGACGAGATCGCCGTTTATACCGATAAGATCAATAAGTCCGAGCTTCCTGACGACATAAAGAAAAAACTTCTCAAAGAAGTAGAACGGTTGGCGAAAATGCCCATCGGCGCTCAGGAAGCGGGGGTCTCCCGGATCTATCTGGACACCTGCCTCGACCTGCCTTGGGGAAAATTCACGAAAGAAGAAGTAGAGATCTCCGAAGCCCGCCGGATTTTGGAAGAAGATCATTACGGTCTTTCCAAGGTTAAGGAACGCATCTTGGAAACCTTGGTAGTTCTCCAAAAAATGCCCCAATACAACGGACAGATTCTGTGTCTCGTAGGCCCTCCGGGGACGGGAAAGACTTCTGTTGCCCAATCTATTGCCCGCGCCACCGGACGGAACTTCGCCCGGGTCTCTTTGGGAGGCGTTCACGACGAAGCGGAGATCCGGGGACACCGGAGAACCTACGTCGCCTCCATGCCGGGAAAGATCATCGAAGCCATTCGGGAAGCAGGATCGGTCAACCCCGTCATTTTGCTGGACGAAGTAGATAAGATCGGCAGTGATTACAAAGGCGACCCTGCTTCTGCCCTGCTGGAAGTTCTTGACCCCGAACAAAACAAAACCTTCAAAGATCACTTTTTGGATCTTCCTTTTGACCTGTCCAACGTGCTGTTTATCTTGACCGCAAATACGGAAGACACTATGCCCCGTCCCTTGCTGGATCGGACGGAAGTCATCGAACTTTCTTCCTATACTCAGGAAGAAAAGATCCACATTGCCAAGGAGCATCTCATTCCTAAGCAGTTGAAAAAACACGGATTGCTGGCAAAAGAATGTAGATTTACCGACGCTGGATTGAACGATCTGATCCGCAGTTACACCAGAGAAGCCGGGGTTCGGGTATTGGAACGCACCATCGCGTCACTCTGCCGCAAAGCCTTGAAATATCTGGCAGAACACCCGGAAGAAACCAAGGTATCCTTCAAACCCTCCAACCTGGAAGCCTTTTTAGGGCCTCGGAAATACCGGGACGATCCTTTGTCCCAAAAGGATCAGGTGGGCATCGTCACGGGGCTTGCCTATACCGCCGTGGGCGGAGAGGTCATGCCGGTGGAAGCCACCGTAATGGACGGCACCGGGAAGGTGCAGCTGACCGGCTCTTTGGGCGACGTAATGAAGGAATCGGCAAACGCTGCCATCAGTTATATCCGCTCCAAGGCAAAAGAACTGGGCGTGGACGCAAACTTCTATAAGAATAAAGATATTCACATTCACGTTCCCGAAGG
>JAZNDV010000164.1:0-2909 GCA_045588285.1 Eubacteriales bacterium | reverse complement strand
AAACGGCGCAGTACTCTTTAACGCGGTTACGGGCGAAAGCAATTTTTATGGGCTTGAGGATATTCCGACCTGGGTTGACCAGGTATTCGAGTCCGATTTAATCATTCAGCAGTTAACCTATAACGGCAAATACCGTTCCGGCTTCTGGAATTCCATTTTCGGTCAAAAGGGTGTTTTGACCCCTACGGAAGGTTATAACTACATTGCTCTGGATGATGATGTTTGGCTTTATACCGGTATGACATCCGTCGTCAGCGACGAATCCAACGTTGGTTTTGTTCTTGTAAATCTGCGTACGAAAGAAACCCGCTATTACGCCGTCCCCGGCGCAGAAGAGTATTCTGCTATGGATTCGGCAGAAGGGCAGGTCCAGCACCTTTCTTACGAGGCAACGTTCCCCATTCTTCTCAACGTCGGAAACCGCCCCACCTATTTTATGTCCCTGAAAGACTCTGCCGGATTGGTCAAGATGTACGCCTTTGTTGACGTTCAGCAATATCAGATCGTTGGAACCGGTACGTCCGTAGACCTTGCCCGGGAAGATTACCTGAAAAAACTTGCCGCCGACGGACAGTTGGATCAACCTTCCGACGAATCAATTGAGAAAACCGGAGTTGTTCTCTCTGTTGCCACCGCCGTAGTGGACGGAAACAGCATGTATTATATCATGCTCGATGACGGAAGCGTTATTTCTGCTTCCATTACCCTCTCTTCCGATCTTCCGTTCCTTGCACCGGGAGATACGGTCACCGCATCGATTTCCGGAACGCAGGCAAATTCCCTCACAGTCACGAAAGTCAATTTTTATCCGGAAGGATAAAGAACGTAACGATAAAAAAATCCACCCGAAAATTTCTTTCCGGGTGGATTTTTCTATGTTTTTATGCTTTTATTCTGCTTCTTCGTTTTTCTTGGAAAGGATCAAATTGACGATAATACCGAGGATCAACGCACAGGCGATAGAGGTAATGGTAACCTTGCCGATTGCCATCGCCGTTCCGCCGATACCGGTGATGAGAATGACTGCAGCAACGAACAAATTTTTGTTCTGATTCAGATCAACCTTCTGGAACATTTTTAACCCGGAAACAGCGATGAATCCGTAGAGGGTGATACAAACGCCGCCCATAACGCAGCCGGGAATGGAATCCAGGAATGCCACGAAGGGGGAGACGAAGGAGATCAGGATCGCGAGGATTGCAGTCGTGGTAATGGTCACGACGGAAGCGTTGCGGGTAATGGCGACACAGCCGACCGACTCTCCGTAGGTGGTGTTGGGGCAACCGCCGAAGAAAGCTCCGACGAACGAACCGATGCCGTCTCCCAAAAGGGTGCGGTGCAGACCGGGTTCTTCCAAAAGATCGTTGCCTATGATACTGGAAAGATTTTTGTGGTCGGCAATATGTTCTGCAAAGACGACGAACGCCACGGGAACGTAAGCCACGGCAATGGTGGCAAGATAGGTGGTGTCAAGTTCTTTTACGCCTTTGATGGCTTCCAGGAAGGTGAAATCGGGAACCGCCAGGAAGGTTTCGAGGTTAACACCGTTTGCAACCAGTGCTTCAAAGGGAGCAAAGTCCAGAATCCGCAACGCATCGTTTCCGGTGGCGATTCCGATCAGGGTGAAGATCAAAGCCACGGCGTAACCGGAAAGGATACCGATGATAAAGGGAATTAAGGAAATCATCTTTTTGCCGTAGGTGGAGCAGATAACGACGACGAACAAGGTGACGATGGCGCAAATGAAGGAAATCCAAAGATTTGAAGACATGATAAACGCACCGTTTGCATCTTGCGGACCGTAGGAAAATACGTCTTTGATCGCCGCGCCTGCAAGGGAAAGACCGATCAGTGCAACGGTAGGACCGATAACGACCGGAGGCATCAGTTTGCTGATCCATTTGACGCCTGCAAATTTAACGATCAGGGCAATGACAACGTACACCAAACCTGCAAAAGCGGCACCGATGATCAGACCGATATAACCGACCTGCGCAGAGACGGCACCCGCAAAAGCGGCGACCATAGAGCCGATGAAGGCGAAAGACGAACCAAGGAAAACGGGACTGCGGAATTTGGTAAAGAGCTGATAAACAAGGGTACCTACCCCGGCTCCGAACAGTGCGGCGGAGGCGGACATTCCGTTCCCGACGATGGCAGGGACGGCGATGGTTGCCGCAAGAATTGCGAGCAGTTGCTAGATTGCAAAGACAAGAACCTGTCCAAAGGGCGGCTTGTCCTTGACGTTGTAAAGAAGTTTCATGTTTTTTGTTTCCTCCCAAATTTTTTTATATACAAAATACCTTCGTATTTTATATTCAATTTTCCTCCGGTTCACAGACGTATACGCCCGTTTCTCCGTCATATTCCGCCACGCGGACAAAAATCCTCTCTTTCCGGGACGTGGGAATGTTTTTGCCTACGTAGTCTCCCCGAATTGGCAATTCCCGATGCCCCCGGTCCACTAAGACCGCCAATTGGATCTTTGCCGGTCTGCCCAACGCCATCAATGCTTCCATGGCGGCGCGAATGGTGCGTCCGGTATAGATCACGTCATCGACCAAAATCACCGTACAGCCGTCCAAAGGAAAGTCAATTTTCGTGTTGGTTACCGTCAATTCTTCCGAATCCCGGCTCCGGTCGTCCCTGTGGGGAGTTACGTCTACGGAACCGACGGAGGTCTTGATCTCCGAGAATTTCGCCACGTTTTCCGCGATCTCCTTTGCTAAAGGAACGCCTCTCGTGTGAATCCCCAAAAAGCAAAGTTCTTTCGCCGAATCGTTTTTTTCTACGATTTCGTGAGCCATACGAACCAAAGTGCGGTGCATTGCTCCTTCGTCCATCAATTTTGCTTTGACGATCATTTCTGCCTCTTTCATACATAAAAAAAGACCTTGTCTTTCGACAAG
>JAZNDV010000163.1:0-4680 GCA_045588285.1 Eubacteriales bacterium | reverse complement strand
CCCAATCCTTCTTCTTCCCTGCTTTCTTCGGATAAAACATCACAAACTTCGTCTGCCTGCTCAGCTAAATCTTCCGCAACTCTGCCCAAAGAAATTTGTCCGACGGTAACGAAAAACACCAAAACGAAGGCAACTGCCATCGCCGACAAGAAACGGCTTATCATGAGACATTCTCCCGAAAAATACAAGTATAACGTCCGGCGATCTCATAAAGAAGAAAGACGTTTTTTATTTCGTCCGCACCTTCCTTGGCAAGAATCGCCAACAGCGTACGGTTGTCGATCCCCCGGCGGGAAAGATTTTCCCTGACGGGGACACCGTCGGAGATCAGGATTAGGGGAAGCGTTTTTTGGGTTGCACTTTTCTTTGGAATGACGCTGACCTTTCCGTCGTTTTCCAGAACACAATATTTTACGTCTTCTACTGCCATCAATCCGTTTTGACGCAATTCTTCCATCAATTCTCCCACGGTCATCTGGGATTTTTTCATTTCCCGCTGATTGATCTTTCCATCGTCAATCAGCACCGAATACCGTCCCCCCAGCATTCGGTTGAAAAACGGTATTTTAAGCGTAAGAAAAGAAAAAAAGATTTCCAACAATACTAAAGTGATCATCGGGATAACACTGTAAACGAGAGGCATTTCCAGATCCTGCATGCACAGCGTGGCAAGATCTGAAATCAAGAGCGTGATCACCAACTCCGCCGGTTCCAATTCACCGATCTGGCGTTTGCCCATACATCGCAACGCCGTGATGGTCAGTACATATAAAATTGCCGTCCGGATCATAGCAATTGCCATAAAAATCACCTTCTGATTTTTTCTTTAGTTTGAGCGAAGGCATAAAAAATATGCACCTCGAAAAAATCAAGGTGCATATCGAAAACGTATTTTTTTATTTCGCGGCGACGGCAAGGGTTTCTTTTGCGATCATCAGTTCTTCGTTGGTGGGAATAACGAGAACCTTGATCTTGGAATTTTTACCGGTAATATCCACGGTTCCGCGGATCTTATTTGCTTCTTCGTCGATTTCGATGCCGAGGGGTTCTAACAGTCCGCTGCAAATATTGGAACGGGTGGTAGGACCGTTCTCTCCGATGCCGGCGGTAAAGACGATGCAATCCACACCGCCGAGAATAGCGATGTATCCTGCCATGATCTGCTTGCACTGATACCCGAACATTTCCAACGCAAGTGCACACCGTTCGTCCCCTTGGTCCGCGCGGGCTTCCAGATCGCGGAAGTCGCTGAAACCGCCGGAAACGGCGTAAACACCGGATTTTTTGTTCATGATGTTGTTCAGCTCGGTGCCGTTCATGTGACGCATTTCTCCGGTCTTTTCGTCCTTAACAAGCTCGTTGTCAAGCAAAAGGGGAACGATGGCGGGATCGATGGAACCGCAACGGGTCCCCATCAAGGGGCCTGCAAGGGGAGTCAATCCCATGGAAGTATCAACGCAACGGCCTTTATCCACGGCAGTGATGGAAGAACCGTTGCCCAGGTGCAGTGTGACCATCTTCAGTTCTTCGGGCTTTTTGCCAAGGTATTCGGCAGTTTTCTGAGAAACATACTTATGGGAAGTACCGTGAGCTCCGTAACGTTTGATGCTATATTTTTCACACAGTTCCCGGGGCAGAGAGTAAGTCTTGGCAACGTCGGGCATGGTGGAATGAAACGCAGTATCAAATACGGCAACGTGGGGAATATTGGGCATAGCCTCGCGGCATGCGCGGATTCCGGCAGCGTTGGGCAGGGCGTGAAGGGGAGCCAGCGTTTTGCACGCTTCGATTTTTTCGATAACATCTTCACTGTCCACGAGGGTAGCTTCCATAAAGAAATTTCCTCCGTGAACGATACGGTGACCGGCAGCACCGATTTCAGAAATATCGGAGATCACACCGATTTCGGGATCCACCAGCGTTTCGAGAACTTTGTTGGCGGCTACGGTATGATTGGGGAACGCAACGTCCTTTTCAATGGAAATATCTTTTCCGGGGGCTTTGTAAGAAAATACCCCGTCGATACCGATGCGGTCACAGTTTCCTTTGGCGGTAACTTCTTCGTTTTCCATATCAAAAAGCTGATACTTCAGAGAAGAGCTACCTGCGTTGATGACTAAAATCTTCATAATTTTACGCCTTTCTGTATCTTGATTTTTTTCAAACTTTGTAGTATAATGTGCATACAGACTACATTATAGTCCTTTTCGCAAAAAATTGCAAGCGATTTTACATTTTTTTGCGTTTTTCAAGACAAAAAAAGGAGACGAATCGTGAGAATTGCCGGGATTATTGCTGAATACAACCCATTTCACAAAGGGCATGAATATCAAATCAACCTTCTGAAAGAGATGGGATACGAAGGAATCATCGCCGTGATGAGCGGAAATTTCGTTCAGAGAGCAGACACGGCGCTGACCGATAAATACCGCAGAGCAGAGGGAGCCGTCCGTTCCGGCGTAGATCTGGTTTTAGAATTACCTCTCCCCTATGCCCTTGCCTCTGCTGAAGACTTTGCCATCGGTGGAATTACGGTTTTATCTGCAACGGGGGTCGCAGACGCGGTCTGTTGCGGATGCGAAAGCGGAAACAAAAAGAATCTTCGGCAATACGAAGCGTTGATGAATGCGGAAGTAAGCGGAGTTATCGGCAAAAAGATGAAAGAGGGACTTTCCTACCCTGCAGCCTGCCGATGGGCAGTAACGGAAATGGGAATGGAATGGAGTAACGAACCGAACGACGTTTTGGCGTTAGCGTACCGGAAAGCAATCGACCGTATTAACCCGAAACTTGAATTGGTTGCTATAGAAAGAAAAGGGACTTATCACGGTTCTTCCGATGGATTTGAAAGCGCAGAATCCATACGAAAACGGTTAATATCAGGAGAAAACGTAGCGGATTCCCTTCCGGAAGGGTCTTGGAAAACGATAAAAGATGCACCGATCGCCGATCTGAAACGGTTAGAGCGCGGAATTCTTGCCTATTACCGCACTGTGTCTCCCGACGAATTAAAGGGATATTACGGTATGCGGGAAGGATTGCCGGAACGAATTTGCAAGTGTGCGGACGCGTCCTCGTTAGAAGAATTGCACGACCGGGTAAAAACCAAGCGTTTTCCCCATTCGGCAGTACGGCGTGCCGTATTGTGCGGATACTTAAGGATTCCTGAAAAATTGCCGGAGATCACGTATCTTCGGATTCTCGCATTCAACGAAAGAGGGCAGGAGATTTTGCGAAAAATGAAAGAGAGCGCAACGTTGCCTATTCGCTCCGTTTTGCCCCCTCAAGAAAAAAAAGATCCGCTGGTACAGACGCAATTACTGGGAGACGAAATCTTCTCTTTGACTCTCCCTGAACCAGGGGAGCGGTTACGGGATCTGACAGAATCTGCGAAGAAATTTTGACAAATATGAAAAAAATTTATAATTCCTTAAGAAACTCTTTACAAAACTCTTATTTTGTAGTAAAATCATAGAGGAGCGATAATAAGATTGTCCGGAGGATTTATGGAATCGAAATACAAGAGAGCGTTAGTAAAACTGAGCGGAGAAGCATTGTCCGGCTCTTTGGGGCACGGCATTGATTTTGAAACGGCAACGGAAGTTTGCCGAAACATCGTAAAAAGTTTGGAGTGCGGAGCGCAAATTGCTATCGTGTGCGGTGCAGGAAATTTCTGGCGGGGACGTCAAGGTTCCGACATGGATCCGGTAAAAGCAGATCAAATGGGAATGCTTGCCACAAACATGAACGCCATTGCGCTGTCGGAACTGTTCCGTTCCGTAGGGGCGGAAGCGAAGGTTCTTTCTGCGGTTCCCATGCCTCAGATCTGTGAGACCTACACCAAAGACCTGGCAGACAAATACCTTAACGAAGGCAAGATCGTCATTTTTGGCGGAGGTACCGGCTGTCCCTTCTTCACGACGGACACGGCGGCGGCTCTGCGTGCTATTGAAATCGGCGCGGATATTGCTCTGATGGCAAAAGCGGTAGACGGTGTTTACGACAAGGATCCCAGAACAAACCCCGATGCCAAGAAATTTGATTCTATTACCTATTCTGAAATCCTTGACAAAAAATTGGGAGTTATCGATCTGACGGCAGCCTCCCTTTGCATGGAAAAGAATATGCCGGTTCTCCTATTCAAATTAGGCAAGGGAGAAAGCATCGCCCAAGCCCTGTGCGGAAACAACGTAGGCACCGTGATCAACGTATAAAACGTGTCAAATACGTAATAAATATCTTTACGGAGGATTCCACATATGAAACCCGAATTCAAAGAAACCAACGACAGAATGGAAAAAACACGTCAAGCCCTGCAAAATGATTTTGCCGCAATCCGGGCGTCCGCCGCAAACGTTGCGGTTCTTGACAAAATTTCCGTAGATTACTGGGGAGTTAAAACTCCCATTCAGCAGGTTGCCACCGTTTCCGTACAGGAAGGAAAAACCCTGCTGATCCAACCCTACGACGCTTCTTTACTGAAAACTATTGAAAAGGCGATTCAGGTCTCTGACTTAGGCATCAATCCCCAAAACGACGGCAGAGTAATCCGTCTGGCCTTCCCCCCGCTGACCGAAGAACGCCGGAAGAGTATCGTGAAAGACATCGGCAAGATGGCGGAGGAATCCAAAACCGCAATCCGCAATATTCGGCGAGATGCTCTGGAAGGCTTCAAGGCAC
>JAZNDV010000162.1:0-12126 GCA_045588285.1 Eubacteriales bacterium | reverse complement strand
TGGCACGCGTCGTCGTTCCTGCAACGAAATCTAACTCGAATTTTCCTCGGCTAAATTGATTACCGAGATATGATTTTTGTATTTTTTTCGTTGACCAAACTCGTTGTACCTCGGCACGCGTCGTCGTTCCTGCAACGAAATCCAATTCGAATTTCCCTCGGTTCAATGGGTAATGTGGTTTATTTTTTACGTTCCCTCTGTTTAACCCCCGGTTTTTGCGTTTATTTGTTCGATGTTTTGGAAAAAATATACCAAATTGGGTTCAAATTTTACAAATGTGGGAAAAAAAACGAAAAACTATTGCAATTTTCCTCGATTTATGGTACAATGCAATTGTATATAAAATATATTGCATGAAAATTCTTATTCCGGAGGGATCGGATGCGGGTCGTCGGCGGTAGTAAGCGGGGAACGGTGCTCATTGGGTTTGATCGCGATGAGGTTCGTCCGACCTTGGACAGGGTCAAGGAATCCATGTTCAATATCATTCAGTTTGAGACCTGTGATCAGGTGCTTGACCTGTTTGCCGGAACCGGGCAGCTGGGAATCGAATGTCTCAGCCGGGGTGCTTCCCACGCGGTGTTCTGCGACAACGCCAGAGAGTCCTTGGAGATTGTCCGGAAGAACTTGAAAAAAACTGGGTTTGAAGAAAAAGCCAAGGTTTTGCTTTGCGATTACAAACGCTTTTTGAAGTACGAGGCGGATCGGGAATACGACGTGATCTTCGTTGATCCCCCCTATAACGTGGGGCTTTCTGACCGGGCGCTGAAGCAGATCGGACAAAATCCCGTCCTTGCCAAAGAAGGCGTTGTTGTTTTGGAATGCGCCCGGGAAGAATCGAAACCGGAAGAAGAAGGAAATCTGATTCTCCGCCGTCGGTACGATTACGGCACGGTCTCGGTGTTGATTTACGTTCGAAAGGATAGGGAAGACTGATGAAAGCCGTCTGTTGCGGTAGTTTTGACCCCATCACCAAGGGGCATGAAGATATCGTTCGCAGAGCCGCCAAACTCTTCGACGAAGTAGTGGTCCTGATCGGTCGCAATCCCGATAAAGCCAGTTTTTATCCTGAATCGGTCCGCCGCAGCCTCTGTGAAAAAACCTTTGCCGATCTGGAAAACGTGACGGTTGACGTTTGCGACGGTATCGTTGCTCAATACGCTAAATCCATCGGAGCCCAAGTTCTCGTGAAGGGAATCCGCGGAGTTTCCGATTTGGAATATGAAAATCATTTGGCGGATATCAATCGCATCGTCGTCCCTGAAATAGAGACGGTCTATCTCCCCGCCCGCCCGGAGTTGGCGGCAATCTCTTCTACCTATGCAAGATCCTTTATTGCAAGCGGCAGGGATTGTTCCCCCGTTTTGCCCGAAGGGATTCTTGACGATATCAGAAAATGACCGAAAGGATGTTAAATATGGATAACGATTTCGAAAAAGGCTTGCAGGAACTGGAAGATCTTCTGGAGGAAGCGTGGAACGTCCCCTTCTTGAAAAACAAGATGATCGTGGACGGTTCTAAAATCAACAAATGCGTAGGGGAACTGCGGCTTCGCCTCCCCGGAGAAATGAAACGGGCTAAGGAACTGATTCAGAACAAAGATAATATGATTCAGACCGCCCAGGACGAAGCGAAGCATATGTTGGAACGTGCAAAGAAGAACTCCGAACTCATCAGCGCCAACGCTCGGGCAAATGCGGAGAATCTCATGGAACGCGCTAAGGCGCAAGTGGAAGTTTTGGTCAGCCAGCAGGAAGTCCTTCGGGTTGCTCAGGAACGGGCGGAAGCTATTTTGGAACAGGCACGTAACGACGCGATTAAGATGCGTACCGTGACTATCAATTACGTGGAAAGCGCCCTGGAAGAATCTTCCCGCTCTCTCGTTGCTTCCATCAATGCCTTGGAACAGGCGAAACAATCTTTGAATCACAATGACTGATTTCTTTCGAATCTTTCGTGCGCCGCTGGCAGTTTTGCTTGCGGCTGCACTTTTATGTTCCTTTTCCGGTTGTAACTTTTTTTACGACGGAGAAGATTTTTCCGAAATTTTGGGGGCAACCGACCCTTCTGATGTGAATAGCGATACGGTTCCGGAAACGGAGCAGGTTTTTTCGCTGTCTTATTACGCCCAGGAGAAATTGGATCCCTATACCTCTGTGAGCCGCACCAATTCCGAATTGTTGCGGCTTTGTTACAGCGGTCTTTTTACCGTAGACAACGAATACAATGCCCTTCCGGTTATGGCAGAATCTTATGCCGTGGAAGGAAATACCGTTACCGTCTCCCTTCGCTCTGACCTGCGTTTTTCCGATGGGTCGGGGGTTACCGCGGCGGATTGTGAAGCGTCTTATAAGCGGGCGGAAAAGAAAGATTCTGTCTGGGCAGATGTTTTCTCTTATATCCGTTCTTATCAAGCGGTAGATTCAAGGAAGTTTCAGATCACCTTCCGGTCCTATTCTCCTACTCAACTGAATCTTTTGAATATTCCCATTATCAAAACCGTTGCCACTGATCCTTCCGGATATCCCGTCGGATGCGGGCGCTACCGTTTTGACAGCGCCGACGGGCTTTGTTTGGTAAAGACCGACTGTAACTGCATATCCGGCGCCTATTCCGTCGATCGCATTGCCCTTTTGGGAATCGCCGATAAAGAGGCGATGATCTATAATTTCAATTACGGACGCCTGCAGGCAATTTACGCGGACTTGTCTTTGGGAGCGGCGGAATACCGTTCTGATAACGAGATCGTTACCATTCCCACCAATCGGTTTACTTTTTTGGTGGTGAATAAGTCCCGGCAAGAGTTGGCAGACGTGAATTTTTCCAAAGGGTTGACCTACCTGATCAACCGAAGCGGCTTGGTGTCGGAAGGTTTGAATGGATTTGCCTCTCCGGTTTGGACACCCTTGAATCCTGCTTGGAGCATAACGAAGCAAGGGAATTTGAATCCGGATATTTTCTCCACCGTCTCTGCAGGGAACGCATTTTCTGAGGCGGGATTCGTTTTGAACGGCGACGTGCGGGAATATTTGGGAGTTCCGGTGAAGTTGCGAATTTTAGTCAACCGGGAAAACGCTTCCCGGGTGAAAGCAGCACAACAGGTTGGAAACGCTCTGCAGGACGCCGGTTTTGCCGTGGAAGTGGTGCAAGCCACCTGGGACGAATATCAGAAAGCGTTGACAAATCTTGATTTTGACTTGTATTTGGGGGAAGTGAATCTTCCCAATAATCTGGATCTGTCCGCTTTGTTTTCTACGTCGGTATGCAATACGGGGGAACTTGCCGGAACTTACGAAGTCTTACGGGCAGAGGCGGAGACGGTGATAAAGGGAGCGGGAGACGTTCGTACCTTCGTCAATAATTTTCAGAATACGCTGCCCTTTATCCCCTTATATTATTCTTTGGATGCCCTTGCCGTCAGCATGGACGTGACCGGAGAGTTCGGCGGTTCGGTGACCGAATTTTACGCCGGAATTGAAAATTGGGTTTTTAACGACCGATAAAAAGGAGTTTTATAATGGATAAGTTTACCTTTGATACCATTGAATATCATCGCCCCGACGTTGCTGCCGTGGAAGAAGAGGTCAAAAAACTGACCGAAGAATTGCGCAACGCCACCTCTTACGAACAAGTCCGGGATATTATTTTACGTTCTGATGCGGTTACCGAGGATATGGAGACCATGTATACCGTGGCGCACGTCCGCAATACCCTGAACACCACGGATCAGTTTTACGAAGAAGAAATTGCCTGGTTCCAACAGACCTTACCCATGGCACAGATGACCTTCGTCGCTTTCGAGCAAGCGTTGGTGGAATCTCCCTTTACCGCGGAGATCGACGCGGATTTCGGCCCGGAATATTTGACCGCAACCCGCCGGGATCTTGCCAGCTTCAACGATAAATTGGTTCCTTATCTGCAAAAGCAAGCCGTGCTTACCACCGAATATCAGAAGTTGATGGCGACGGCGCAGATCGAATTTGACGGTCAGACGCTGAATTTATACGGGATTCAGAAATATTTTGAACACCCCGACCGGGAGATCCGCCGTCAGGCATTTGCCAAATATTCGGAATTTTACGCTTCCAACGAAGAAAAAATGGAAGAGATTTTCGATGAATTGGTTAAACTTCGTACCGCTATGGGGAAAGAAATGGGGTACGATACCTTCACGCCCCTCGGATATCTGAATCAAGGTCGGAGTGATTACGGTCCGGACGAAGTGGCGGCGTTCCGCCGGCAGGTTCTCACTGAGATCGTTCCTTTCTGCGAAAAACTTTATCAAGCCCAGGCAAAACGCATCGGTGTCGATCAGATTATGGCGTACGATGAAAAATTCATCTTCCCCGACGGCAACGCCGAACCCAAGGGCGATGCCAGCTTCATGGTGGAACAGGCGCAAAAAATGTATCGGGATCTGTCTGACGAAACCGGCGAATTCATTGATTTTATGATCGAACATCATTTGATGGATCTGGAAAACAAGCCCAACAAGGCGTCTACCGGATATATGACGTCATTGAAAAAGTATAAGGCTCCTTTCGTGTTCAGTTGCTTTAATCACACCATTTTCGATATGCAGGTCATGTCCCACGAATTGGGGCACGCCTTTGCCGGTTACTGTGCCATGCGCCATCAACCGGTCAGCGGTTATTTCCACGTCAGTACCGATATTGCGGAAATTCATTCCATGTCCATGGAACAGTTCTGCTACCCCTACGCGGAATTGTTCTTCGGGGAAGATGCAGACAAATACCGCTTTGCCCATCTGCAGGAAGCCATCACCTTCGTACCCTTCGGCGTTGCGGTGGACGAATTCCAGCACATCATTTACGAGAATCCCAACCTGACCCCCAAAGAACGGACTTACGAATGGCATAAATTAGAAGAAAAATACATGCCCTGGCGGAAATACACCGACGATCCCTTTATGGATCGGGGTGGATATTGGTACCACAAACTGCATATCTTCCTGTACCCCTTCTATTATATCAATTATACTCTCACCACCATGGGTGCGATGGAATTCAAAAAACGCCATGCGGAAGATTCCCAAAAGGCATGGACGGATTACCTCGCCCTTTGCAACGCCGGGGGAAGCCAAAGTTACCTCGGTCTTCTCAAGGTGGCAAATCTCCGGGTTCCCTTTGAAAAGGGAAGCGTCGCCGAGGCGGTCAGCTACGCAAAAGAAATTTTGCTTGACGCCATTGAAAAGGAATAATAGAAAAAGGACTGTCTTTTGCAAGGCAGTCCTTAATTTTATAAATTATCAATCTCCCTTGGTCGGGTTGCTCCGCACCGCGGAGAGCTCGTCGATGAGAAGATTGAAAAAGTTTTCGTTTTCGGGGAAAAACGAGGGTTCAAACCCATACCCGGAAAGAATGGCGTTGGCGTTGTTTGCCGCGGTTTTTAAGGGGCGTAATTCTTCTTCCGCCGGGGGGCGGTTTTCCCGTTTTAGGGTCACTTGCAAGGCAAGGGCAGTACAAAGGACTCGGTATTCGTTCCACAGGTCTGCCCGGTGGGGTTGGGGAATCGTTTTCATTTTTTCGGAAAAGATCATACCCTAACGCTCCTTACGTTTTCCTAATTTTACGCCTGGTCCTTCTCCAGAATGGAGATTGCTTTATCGTAATCAGCTTTGATTTGATTCAATTCACCTGTAAAGGAAGTTAATATCTTTTGATAATACTTTTCCCAGTCGATGGAAGATGAATTGACTCCTTTTGTTTCACTCTTGATCCGATTCCAGTCTACGGTTGTATAAATATCGCATTTGATCCGAAAGATATCTCTGTTATATTCTAAATCAAGGCGTACTTTCGGGTCATTTGGGTTGTTGTGAAACAGGAACGCGCACTCGGAAACGGTTGCGGCCAATTCGATCAATTCTTTGTCCCATTCAAAGTGGCGATGAAGGATCATCGAGATCTGTTCCGCCGCCGAATAGGCTTCTTTGAGCATCGTTCCGTTATTTTCATTCAAAGAAAACAATTCCGGGGCAGTATTAGACAATAACGTTTGACCACATTCCTTTAATTGTTCACAGCGTTTCATGCGGTAATTTGTCGTAACGGAAATAATATTTTTTCCGTGCTGAAGTTTTTTGTTTTGATAAGAATTGATCAATCCCAATCCCAACGTGATCGCAATGGTAACGATCTGGAGGATATATCCTATATTTTCAACAAACATTTTCTCACCTCGTTTGTCATTATACCATACCCGGTTCGTCCTGTCAAGGTTTTTTCAAAAAGACACTTTACAAACGGAAAAAAACATGATATAATATAATGTAGTCTGTTGTTTGAGGTGATTGATCATGTATACTCCTTTGCCTGCCCGGTTGCGTCCGGAACGTTTGGACGATATGTTGGGGCAACGGCATCTGTTAGGGGAAGGAAAACCCCTGCGCAATCTTATCGAAAGCGGGAATATTCCCAATATGATCTTCTACGGTCCTGCGGGGATCGGGAAGACCACCCTTGCCCAGATCATTGCCAAGCAGACCGATAAAACCCTGTATAAACTCAACGCCACCACCGCAAACACCGACAACATCAAAGAAGTGATCCAGCAGATCGGGGCATTGGGCAACGACCGGGGCATTATTCTGTATCTGGACGAGATGCAGTATTTTACGAAAAAACAGCAGCAGATTCTTTTGGAATTTATTGAGAACGGATCCATTACCCTCATTGCCTCCACCTCGGAAAATCCTTATTTTTACATTTACGGAGCTATTATTTCCCGCTGTACCGTTTTTGAATTCCACCCCTTGGAAAAATCTGATTTGGAAGTGGCTGTGGAGCGTGGGTTTCAGGCGATGAAAGAGCCTCAGATCGCCCTGTCGGTGGAAGACGGCGTGATTTCTCACATCGCATCTACCTGCGGGGGAGACGTCCGGAAAGCTCTGAACACGGTGGAAGTTTTGTGCAGCCGTAAGCCGGGGCAGCGTGCCGTTCAGGTCACCCTGGAAGCAGCACAGGAAGTTTCCAAAAAGAGCAGCATGCGTTACGACCGGGACGGAGATTCCCATTACGATATTTTATCTGCCTTTCAAAAATCCATTCGGGGATCGGCCCCCGATGCCGCCGTCCATTATCTTGCCCGGCTGGTGATTGCGGAAGATCTTCCGTCCATCTGCCGCCGGTTATTGGTGATCGCTGCAGAAGATATCGGTTTGGCATATCCTCAAGCTATTTCCGTGGTCAAATCCTGCGTCGATGCGGCGTTGCAATTGGGATTTCCGGAAGCCCGGATCCCCTTGGCGGAAGCCACCTTGCTTTTGGCGACCGCTCCCAAATCCAACAGCGCCATTTGTGCCATCGACGATGCCATGGAAAAAATCCGTTCTTCGGGGGCAGGGGATATTCCCGCTCATCTGAAAGACAGTCATTACAGCGGAGCGAAAAAATTGGAGCATGGGGTTGGTTATCAATATCCTCACGCTTATCCCGGTCATTATGTCAAGCAGCAGTATTTACCCGATGGCTTGAAGCAAGATAAATATTATGTTTACGGCGATAACAAAACCGAGCAAGCCGCCAAAAAATATTGGGATCTGATCAAGGGGGAAGGGAAATGAAGCCCGATTATCAAGCCGTCTCTTCCCGCCTTTTTTCCCATTATCCCGTGTTGAAATGTGCCTTGAATTTCCGCAACCCCTACGAGCTTTTGGTTGCGTCCCGGTTGTCTGCCCAATGCACCGACAAGCGGGTCAATATCGTCTGTGAGGAACTGTTCCGCCGTTGGGCAACCCCTGAGGCGTTGGCAAAGGCGGATTTGTCGGAAGTGGAATCGGTGGTGCGCCCCTGCGGATTGTATCACGTAAAGTCCAGAGACATCATCGCCATGGCAAAACGGCTGGAAAAAATCGGAATTCCCGAAACCTTGGAAGGCTTTTTGGAATTGCCCGGAGTAGGGCGGAAGATCGCAAATCTTTTAATGGGAGAGTTGTATAACGCCCCCGGGGTCATCGTTGCCGATACCCATTGTATTCGTCTTTCCAACCGATTGGGGTTTGTAAAGGATACCAAAGACCCGGTGAAGGTGGAAACGGCGTTGCGCAGGATCGTTCCCCCCGAAGAAAGCATGCGGTTCTGTCACGCCTTGGTGCATCACGGCAGAGAATGTTGCGACGCCCGAAAGCCCCGCTGTTCGGAATGTTTCCTCAATGACCTTTGCAAGGAATATAAAAAAAAGGATAAATAAATCATGGAATATATTGAAGTTACTCTTTCCCTGCCGTCCGCTTCGGCGCAGACTGCCGCGGATATTGCGGAAATGACTGATATCGGCGGAATTTATCTGGAAGATTATTCCGATATGATGGATTGCGAATTGGTCAAAGCCATCAATTTGGTGGACGAAGAACTGATGCAAAAGGACAAATCCACCGCTGTATTACATATTTATTTTGAGAAAGACGTCAACCTTGCCGGGGCGATGGAATACATCGAAAGCCGTCTGGGTGCAGAAGGGATCGAGTATCAGGTTTCTTACGCCCGGGTGGAAGATTCCGATTGGCTCAACGGCTGGAAAAAATACTACCACCCGCTCCCGGTGGGACCCTTTACCGTTGTTCCCGCCTGGCAGGTGGAAGAATACGAGAAAAAGCCCGGGGAGAAGATCCTGGTCATTGATCCCGGTCTTGCGTTCGGTACCGGATCCCACGAGACCACCGCCTCTTGTATGGAAGCTTTGGCGGAACGGATCGTTCCCGGAGACCGGGTTCTTGACGTTGGGTGCGGAAGCGGAATTCTATCCATCGCCGCTCTTCTTTGCGGCGCTGAGACCGCTTTGGGGATCGACATTGATCCTGCCGCCGCCCGGGTAGCAAAGGAAAACGCCGCCCTCAATCCTTTCCCGGGGCAGTTTGATGCTATTGCGGGAAATATTTTGGAGGAGGATTCCGACCCGAACCTGAAACAGGCGTTGGGTGATAACGGATACGATTTGGTAGTGGCAAATATCGTTGCAGACGTGATTATCCCCTTATCTGCGAAGATCCGCCGCTACCTAAAAAAAGACGGATATTTTATCACTTCGGGGATTCTGTCTCCCCGTGCTGAGGAAGTGCGCTCCGCTTTGGAATCCAACGGATTTACCGTCTGTGAGACCAAGCGGAAAAAGGAATGGGTCTGCTACGTTTGTAAGGCATAAAAAATTCCCCGGCGCGTAACCGGGGAATCGGATATAAATTTTTATGCTTGTTCCGTTGTAATCGGCTCTTCCGCAGGAATGGTTTCTGCAATAGATGCTTCCTCCGACTTTTTTTTCCGCTTCAGTATGAGTTTTATCATCTGGGAAAGCATCAGAGCTGTGATACACAGGTCCGCTGAAAATCCTAAGATATCCATGGGAATGGAATAGGGGTTGCCGGGGATCAGGTACAGCACCGCGTCCGCCAACCGCACCGCTGTAAGCACCGCCATCAGACAAGTGAAAAAAGTGAATCCCTTCCGTCCAAACAACCGGGCGAGGATCTTGGAAAAATGGATCCCTGCCATGGCGGCAACGCCGTAAAAGGAGATTAAATAAATTCCAAAGGCACGGGAGAAAACCACGTCCAGATCTCGAAAATTCGTTACCAAAAGGAACAGATAACAGAAGGGAAGCGAAAGGGACATCACTCTCCACCCGTTTTGTTTGGCACTCCGCTTTGGATAGGTAACGAAAAAGATGAGAAATACCGCAACCAGCAGGGAAAGAAGCAGCTGCCACAAGGAGGGATTGGTAAAAATCCTTTGATTTAAGAGCATTGCTCCTGCAGCAAGATCGCTGAAGACCCGGTAAAGAGCTGACGTGACCAGCAGTACGGATCCTGCAATGCCGAAGACTGCATCAAAGGCTTTTGCCTGATAAAGCCGGGGTGCCGTCGGTTTCGGTTCCCGTTTTGTAAAAAGCACCGAGGCGAAAAACAGCGCGATGAGAATCAGAAATCCGTCGAACACCGTGGGCAAGACGGAACCGGATACGAAATAGCCGGTCTTGGGGTTGATGGCAAGGATCAGCACCATCGCCCGGAACAAAAAGGCGGCAAGGCAGATGGGAACGAGCGCCACTCCGTAATGTTTTAACTTCATCGGTTCAATCTCCTTCCGGTATTTCGGCTTCAAAGAATAACATTGATAAATATATTATACCATTATTTCAGAAAATGTCAAGTATTTTTCTTGTGTTACCGCGATTTTTCCACAGAATCGCTGAGAAAGGAATTCTATGACCCCTCAATCCTTGATGAAAAGCCGTGTTAATACCTCTTTTTTGGTTATGACCTTGACCCTGGCGGTGCAGTCTGCGGTCTCCGTTCCCCTTTCGATATTTGCGGTTCTTTCTGAGTTCGGAATCGAATTTCCGTCTTACTATACCGACTTTGTTTTGGTGCAGTTTTTGTATCCTCTTTGCACCTGCATCATGGCTCTCGTTACGTTGCGTTTGATTCGAATTCCGGTTGGGGCTGTGGTCACGGTGAAGCCTTTGAAAGGGGACTTTATTCCGTGGCTCGGCGTGTTTTTAGGGGTAACGGTGGTAATGAATTACGCCGTGGTATTCCTCATGGAAGCTCTGGCTTTTGTGGGAATTGAGATTCCCGACGTCTTTGCCTCTTATTCTCCTCAGGATATTCCCCAAGCTATCTGCTATTTTGTTGTTCTTGCTCTTCTTCCACCTATTTGCGAAGAAGTTTTGTGCCGTGGGTTGGTCTGCGGACTTTTGAAACATTTCCACCCCTGGACGGCAGTCTTGGTTTCCGCCTTTGCCTTTGGTATGATGCACGCAACGGTACAGCAGATTCCCTTTGCCTTTGTCTTGGGTTTGGTTTTGGGATTCGTTTACGTCAAGACCGGAAATCTGCTATACCCCATTCTTCTTCATTTCGTCAACAATGCCTTTGCCTGCCTTCTGACCTATCTTTCGGTCTGGGCAGGGGATAAGATTCTCAATATCGTCGGATACGGTGCCGATATTCTGTTCGTGTTGTTTGGGATCGCATCGACGTTGTGGCTGATAGGGAAAAAACAATTTACACTAAAAGAAATACCCCATTCTTTGTCTTCTTCCGATGCGGGAAAATCGGTGGTAAAATCCCCTTGTTTTTGGATCTTTACCGGACTTTACGCGGGAATGACACTCCTGATGACGGTGGTCATGGCGTTGGAAGAGACCCTGGGAATACCGTTTTGATTTTGGAGAGTTTTATGACGGAACATATTTACATTGTAATGACCCAGACGGGTACGGTTCTTTCCCGCCTTTTGAAAGTAATCACCCGCGCCGATTATAATCACGTTTCAGTGTCTGTTGATCCCTCGTTGGACGTTTTGTATTCCTTTGGGCGAAAAAATGCGTATAATCCCTTTTGGGGCGGGTTCGTTAAAGAATCTCCCCGTTTCGGCACGTTTAAGCGGTTTTCCGAAACCGAAGCGGTGGTCGTGGCTCTTCCCGTAACAAAGGAAATCAAGGAAAAAATGGAAACCCGTCTTGGAGAGATGTATCAGAACCGAACGCGATACCGGTACGATACATTGGGGCTTTTTCTTGCTTGGGGGAAAATCCTTTACGTCCGGAAAGACACCTATTACTGTTCCGCTTTCGTCCGGGATTTTCTGAAAGAATTTGATCTTGCAGACGATTCGGTTTTCAGCAAATTTCCAAAGCCTATCGAATTTCTCCGGCTCCAAGGCGGAGAAGTTATTTATCAGGGAAAATTGCGGTTATACGAAAACAAATAGTATTCGAACGAGAAACAGATGCGGCAAACTCCGCATCTGTTTCACTTTTCCGACAGGATTTTCATAGGATAAGATAGCGGACCGGGGGGATTCCCCCGCCGCCAACATCGTGAAAGGAACTGATATAATGATCCGGGATTTTTTGAATACCGATGATGAATTTTTGGACGACGTTGCCGAAGCCGGAATCTTTTTTCCTTCCAGACCTCAGCCGCCGAAACCCGAAGAATGCAAGTGTGATTTGAGTTGTGTCGATCAACTGCCTCTTGCTTCCACGTATGCGCCCATGCAGGTTTTCCGCAATCTTTATTCGCCGGAAGAAGCCTTATGCAGAGGAACGCTTTACCGTGAACTTGATCTGCCGTTCCGGGGAGGAAGACAAAAATGACCGAAC
>JAZNDV010000161.1:0-7794 GCA_045588285.1 Eubacteriales bacterium | reverse complement strand
ATCGGAGGAAAAGACTCCATGTCCGGCACGTTCCTTGATAAAGACGTTCCTCCCACCCTCATTTCCTTTGCCATCGCTCCTATTAAGGCAGGGGACGTGATCTCTCCCGAATTCAAACAAGCGGGTAATCCCGTTTATCTCTTCGGACCCAACGACCAATCCCCCGAATCCACAAAAGCCGCCTGGGATTGCTTCCACAAACAATGCAAAGCCGGAAAGGTCAAATCCGCCTGGGCGGTAGAAAACGGACTTGCGGAAGCGGTCATGAAAATGTCCTTCGGCAACGAGATCGGCTTCAAATCCAACGGTTCCGTTTCTGAATGGTACGGGGCGATGATGTTCGACTTTATCGTAGCAGAACTGTCCGAGCCGGTGGATTGCACCTACGCCGTTCAGATTGGGACTACTACCGAAGAAGCGGTGATCGACCTGGGAAACGAACGTGTTGCGATTTCCGAACTGTTGGCGCTTAACGAAGGTGTTTTGGAAAACGTGTATCCCACCAAAGCCCCTGCCCAAAGCAGTTTGACTACCTTTGCTTACGAAGGCGGAACGATTTCGGCTCCCGCCGTTAAGTGTGCCAAGCCTAAGGTCTTGATTCCCGTATTTCCCGGGACCAACTGTGAATATGACTCCGCTAAGGTGATGGAAGCTGCCGGTGCCGAAGCGGATATCGTCGTGATCCGAAACCTGACCGCCGACGACGTTGCCCGCAGCGTAGAAGTGGTTGCCAAAAAATTGTCCGAAAGCCAGATGGTCTTCCTGCCCGGCGGATTCTCCGGCGGGGACGAACCCGACGGTTCTGCCAAGTTTATCACTTCTTTCTTCCGCAATCCTGCGGTCAAAGAACAGGTGGGCAAACTGTTGGACGATCGGGACGGTTTGATGTTGGGTATCTGTAACGGATTCCAAGCCCTGATCAAATTGGGCCTGGTTCCCTACGGAAAGATCATCGACACCGATGCCGACTGCCCCACCCTGACTTATAATACCATCGGTCGCCATCAATCCAAATTGGTCCGCACCCGGGTTTGCACCAACAATTCCCCCTGGCTGTCCAAAACGAAGGTGGGCGAGATCTACACCGTTCCCATCTCCCACGGAGAAGGTCGGTTCTTGGCTTCGGAAGATCTGATTTTGGAATTGGCGCAAAAGGGACAGATCGCCACCCAGTACGTGGATCTGGACGGCAATCCCACCTTGGATACGTCCTTCAACCCCAACGGTTCCATCTTCGCCGTGGAAGGAATTACCTCTCCCGACGGCAGAGTATTGGGTAAGATGGGCCACTCGGAACGGATCGGTGCAAATCTCTACCGCAACGTTCCCGGTCTGTACGATATGAAACTCTTCCAATCCGCTGTGGAATATTTCAAGAAATAAGGAGATCTTGTTATGGCTTATCTTTCGGATATTGAAATTGCACAACAATGTAAACTCCGTCCCATCACCGAAATTGCCCAAACTGCCGGTGTTGACGACAAATACTTGGAACAGTACGGAAAATATAAGGCAAAGATCGATCTTTCCATCATGAAAGAAAGCAACCGCAAAAACGGAAAACTGATCTTGGTTACCGCCATGACTCCCACCCCCGCCGGGGAAGGGAAGACAACCACCACCATCGGTTTGGCGGACGGGCTTCGGAAGATCGGGAAAAACGTTATGGTTGCTCTCCGTGAGCCTTCCCTCGGCCCCGTTTTCGGGGTCAAGGGGGGTGCCGCCGGCGGCGGTTACGCTCAGGTCGTTCCTATGGAAGATATCAATCTTCACTTTACCGGGGATTTCCACGCCATCGGCGCTGCCAATAACCTTTTGGCGGCGATGCTGGATAACCATATCCATCAAGGAAATTCCCTGAATATCGACCCGAGACGCATCACTTGGAAGCGTTGCGTGGATATGAATGACCGCCAACTCCGTTTCGTTGTGGACGGTATGGGCGGTAAGGTCAACGGAGTTCCCCGGGAAGACGGATTCGACATCACCGTTGCTTCGGAAATTATGGCGGTTCTCTGCCTTTCCGGTTCCATTACCGAACTGAAAGAACGCCTTTCCCGTATTATCGTCGGATATACCTATGACGATAAGCCGGTCACCTGTGCCGATCTGAAGGCACAAGGGGCTATGGCTGCCCTTCTCAAAGATGCTCTGAAACCTAATTTGGTTCAGACGTTGGAAGGGACTCCCGCCCTGGTTCACGGCGGACCCTTTGCCAACATCGCCCACGGTTGTAACTCGGTTACCGCCACCAAATTGGCGATGAAATTGGGCGATTATGCCGTCACCGAAGCCGGATTCGGCGGAGATCTGGGTGCGGAAAAATTCTTGGATATCAAGTGCCGTACCGCCGGTCTTACCCCCGATGCGGTGGTGGTTGTGGCAACCGTCCGCGCTCTGAAAATGCACGGCGGCAGAGTAAAAACCGAACTGAACAACGAGGATCTGGAAGCCCTGGAAAAGGGAATTCCCAACCTGTTGCGCCACGTTTCCAATATCAAAAACGTTTACCAACTTCCCTGTGTCGTTGCCGTCAACCGTTTCCCCACCGATACCGATGCGGAAATCGACTTCATCGTCGCCAAATGCCGTGAATTGGGCGTAAATACCGTCCTTTCCACCGTTTGGGCAAACGGGGGCGACGGCGGTGTGGAATTGGCAAAAGAAGTGGTTCGCCTCTGTGACGAAGAACAGGGCAACTTCACCTTTGCTTATGATCTGGACGGCACCATCGAAGACCGCATTGACGCGGTGGTTCGTAAAGTTTACGGTGGCGATGGCGTCTCCATCGTTCCTGCCGCCAAGGCGCAGATCGCAAAATTGACCGAACTTGGTTTCGGCAATCTGCCCATCTGCGTTGCCAAAACCCAATATTCCTTCTCCGACGATCCCACCAAATTGGGCGCGCCCGAACACTTCACCGTTACCGTCCGTAACGTGAAAGTTTCCGCCGGTGCCGGCTTTATCGTGGTTCTCACCGGGGATATCATGACCATGCCCGGTCTTCCCAAAGTTCCCGCCGCAGTGCGCATCGACGTGGACGAAAATGGGCTCATCACGGGGTTGTTTTAATCTATGAAACTGATTATTGCGTCCAATAACGCTCACAAGATCCGGGAGATCAAACAAATCCTCGGCGACCGTTTTGAAGAGATTTTATCTCTCAAAGAGGCACAAATCGACCACGAAACGGTGGAAGACGGCGTCACCTTCTTGGAAAACGCCCGGAAAAAAGCCACGGAAATTGCGGAGATCTCCGGTTGTTGCGCCTTGGCAGACGACAGCGGAATCTGTGCCCATGCCCTGAATAACGAGCCGGGGGTCTATTCCGCCCGGTATTCCGGACAACACGGCGACGACGAGGCAAACAATCAACTCCTCATCAAAAATCTTCGGGACAAAACCGACAAATCCGCTCACTATTCCTGTGCCATCGTTTTGGCGTACCCCGACGGCAGTACCGTCTCGGCGGAAGGGGAGATGCACGGCGAAGTCATCTTCACCCCCCAAGGAGAAAACGGTTTTGGTTATGACCCCATCTTCTTCTTGCCCCAGTACGGCAAAACCGCCGCCCAAATCTCTCCCGAAGAGAAAAACCGCATCAGCCACCGGGCAAAAGCCTTGAACGCCTTGGTTGAGAAACTCGACAAAGGCGAGAAAGATAACTAAACAATAGCAAAAGAATCGCCCCAACCGGGGCGATTCTTTTGCTATGTGTAAGAAATCTGTGATTAAAATGTTTTCTAATGCTAAGAGATAAAGTGTTCTATTTGATGTTATTATCAGAATGAACTTTATCCAAAGAATGTTATAGTTCCCTGTATTCTTGTCATTTTTACGAAGTTATATTTCGTCATGATATAGCTGCCAGACTGTCCCATATCTCCTATCGAAAAGGAAATGTACGATTCCGATGCTCCGCCCTCTAAGGTTGAAGAATGTTCGTTAAAGGTATCTGTCGGAGCCCCAATTGTGCAGGTTTCTGTTGCTACGTCGTACGTGACATTGCAGTGACTTTGATTGATTAAATATTCACATTTAACGGTTGCCGTGCAATTGTTTACATACTCATCTTTAATACGAAAGCTAATACGTATTCCAAAAAATTCCGTTGGTTCATCAAATGCATTTTTATTCCAATCTACCCATTCGTATATCTCAAAATACTGATTCCAATTTTCAAGTGTAATTTCCACCGTTCCGCCCGGCTTGCTGCAGTAGGAACATTTCCCGTTCAAGAAGTTATGTTCAATTACAGATCCCTCGTTGATTCCGCAATTTTTACATGTTTTTGGAGCTGAGCAAGTAGCATCTTTCCAGTCGTGTCCCAGTGCAGTTCCTTCTGTTGCACCGCAAGAACATCTTTTTGCTTCTGTGCAAGTGGCTTCAGAATAGGAATGAATATGTATAGACTGATCGGAATCCGTTTTTTCAAAATCGGTAGAGGTATTTGTGTCGGAAGTGATTTGTTCGGTCGTATTGTTTGTATTTGTCGGGTCGCTCGTTTTTACAGAATCGCCGGTGTTGGTTTTGGTGGAGTTTGTTTCACTTATTTGCAAATCACTAATCTCACTTTGAAACGTATCACCAAATATATCAGTATTGGATAGAATCTCATTTCCTGTGGGAATGTTACTTGATATGTTTGTATTTTTTGTGTTGATGTTTTTACACGCGGCTAAGCTGAAGACCAGACCGATGGATAGTAGAAGATGCAGAAACTTTTTCATGATTCTATCCTTCCTTTCTTCTTCATTATATGCTTGTGTTAAATTAGGGACAAATTTTTAACTCCGTTTTAACACAATACAAACTATAACATATTTTTATATTGGTTGCAATGAATAAACGAAACGGTCGGAAAATCCGGCCTTTTCGTTTTAGTTCCTCAACACACAGAATCGTCCATATGTTCCTCTGTACCTTTAAATTTTATCTTTGCTATTAAATTCATTTCTGTATCGTAAAGCTGACAGCTGTCTTTTTTTATATAATCGTAGTTTTGCTCATGCATATATAAAAACTCGCCCGTTATTGTGTCATCCTTTTTTGAAACGTGATGAACCTGAATAGGTGCTGCAATAGAAAACGGTTCGAAATTATCAAAGCAAGCATCCAAAAAATATAACTCGTCGCGCTTGATTATACCGTATTTTTCAATTATTGCGAATTCACATACTGCATCTGTGTTTATCTCGCGAGGTTTTCCTCTATCATCCAGTTTAGAATACGGCATCAAAACAGTGAAAAATATAGGAACAAAAGCAATCACGAACAGAAAACCGGATTGGAAAATAAAAGCTGCAATAAGTAGTAGAATAACGGTTATATCAATTTTCCACACATATGGGAGAAGCGGGACTTGACCGTATTTGTGGCGGCAATAACCACAATTGGCTTGACGAAGCCATCGTGGAACTGATGGGCTGCCCACCACATCATCCCAAGACATTGTATCCTTTTTCTTATCGATTATTTTTCCACACCATGGGCACCTTCTTCTGTTCATAATATCTCCTAAAACTTAAGTGCTATGTTCTTGGAACTTAAGATTTCCGCATGAATCAAAAACCGTTTTGGTTTCGTACACTCCCGAACCCACAGAAAACTGAATTTTAACCACCTTATCAGTAACAGCCATTTCACTAATAGACGAACCAAAAAGAATTAGATTTAATATAATACCTATTTCATCATACCCTGCATTTTCTGCTAATTTAGAAAGAAAATCAGTAAGATTAGTATATCCATCAGTCAAATCAAAAAACAAAAATTGATATTGATGTGGTATTCGCCATCCTATGAGCAATTCTACTAATCCCTTAGCCACTCCGTTGTTAAGCATTAACTCAACACCATTATCTATAACATTGTAATTTATAGTTACAGGCATATAATAACTATCATTCTCATTGCCAACAGTATATTCTCTCTCGTATACACCATCACTTCCGACATATTCATACATTTGAGAGTATTGGCTTTTACTGCGTATATCATCAATTATTAGACGCAACGCAGTTGCTTTAATAGAATAATTGCCTTCATCTTCTCTATCAATTTTCGAGTAATATGGAATAGACAAATAGCATGATAAAACTTTATGATAATCCTCGTCGCTTAAAATGTATTTATCCTGTAACGCTGGTGATTTAACGCTATATCCACATCTTGTGCAAACATAATACCCGTCATCGCACAACACCATACTATGTTTGGTAACATCTCTATAGTTAGAGCCGCCACAATAACTAATAGGTATAGTAGTTGTTGTATTTCCTCCCGAACCTGTAGTAGAACCTCCTGTTGTCCCATAACTATATGTATAATACTCAAGTCCGTCCACCGCGAAGGCAGAAGTATTTTCATCAAGCATCATTACAGATGCAGTATGTGCTACAGGTTGTTCTTCATCATTTGCAGATAGAACTACAATTCTGTCTTCACTAATACCGATAGCGGCTACGCCTTTGTCTGCTGCAGCTTGCGCTTCTTTCATAGTGCAAGACTTCCAACCCATATAGTTATTGGTTTTAATTGTTTCGTAAACAGTCTTAATATCTCCCTGCGGTAATGCAACACCCATATTATCAAATATAGCCCTTGCAGTGCTAAGTGAATTACCTGTCTTTTCGTGCTTTAATGTATTCTCTATTACATTATTATACTGTTTCTTGTTCATTCTTATTATACCACCTTTACCATATTTTGTCAATAATTTTATCGTCCTTAGCATATACGTCTTCTACCCCTGTAAAATCAAAGGTAGTAGTACCGCAAGACCAAAGGGAGATATCCTCAGGCTCTAATGCAGATGGGCAATAGGGTGTCCATTCTTCGGGCATTTTATCGAGCTTAGGCTCGGTTGCCATAAAGATTGCGCCAAAGTAATTTGCATCCTTTGTTGCCTGCACATAGTGACTGCACTGACGGTCGAAGTTAAAATTCTTAGCTGAATCGGTATTACCGATAAATGCAGGTATATAGCCGTTAGCAGATACAAACTGTGCAAAAGAAATCATCCAGTTATGATTTACACTCCACTCAGGCTTGATTTCTGCAAACAAAGCGATACCCTCATTTTGCGGAACACCTAATTCTTTTGCAGATTCTACTGCCTTAATAGCATCCTCTGTACCGTTTACACCAGATACCTTAGCTTCGGTAAGATCACGAATAACCAAACCGATTTTGCAGTCCTTTGCCTTTAAGAACTCAATTTCCTCAGTAGTGATTTTATCTTCACCGCAAAGTGTTCTCATACAAAAGGCAGGAAAACATTTTTGTCTTTTTACCCAATCGTACATTGTGTAACCATTTTTCAGCTTTTTATTGATGGGCGTCACTGAACTAACACCAAAAATAGTTTTCATTTTGTTTACCTCCTATAATTTAATTTTTGATTAAAATGCAACTATTTTTTGAAATCAGCGTCCTGATTTCTTACAGCTGTAAGCACATTTTAAAACTTAACCCTGACAAATAGTGCCCTAATTGAAAAAACTTTTTAAAAAAATTTTAGACTTAATAAATGCAAAAAAACAGACCTTAAAACAGAAAGACTTCCTGTTTTAAGGTCTGTTTTACGCTCTTTGTTTGAAATAAACTTAGTGAATTTCAGGTATGACAAAAATCATACTGACACTCTGAAAATCATACATAAGAAAATACAGTTAAAAACTTTGTTCTTAAGCAGTAATCTTGCCGAAAGTATGACGGCTATTCCTGCCTTGCCTTACAAATTTGATAAAAAAGGCAAGGATAAATAATTATTTGTCCTTATTGTAGCACAAC
>JAZNDV010000160.1:0-4909 GCA_045588285.1 Eubacteriales bacterium | reverse complement strand
AAGAAAAATATAGATCCAAAAAGTGATAGAAATAATCAGCATAACGCCCCCGAAAATGAGAAGCGGTTTGGCTTCTGCGGGGTCGTAAAAAGTCAGTTTTCCATCTTTTGCAAGGCGCTGAAACATGCTGGAATCTTCATTGATAGAATCCAGCGCCGCCAACGCCATTACCGTGGCTTCCGAATCAGGTTCGGAATCCCCTTCGGAACGGAAAAAGGCATAGTCTTCCGGATTTTGATAGGAGAGAAGGGTCTCCAAAAAATTCCGATCTGCCGCGGTAACTGCATCCACGCCGCCGTCGGTGATTCCTATGATCTGCCAACAAAGGTCGATTTCATTGGTTGCTTTATAACTCGTTAAGTATGCCACAGCCTTTGATACTGCCGTGAATTCTTTCTCGTTTCCGGATAAAGAAAGGGCGGAGATCGCAAGTGCCGTACTTTTGGGAGAATCGGAAAAAGATCCGTTTTCGCTCTGTTGCTGCATCAGCCATTCGTACGCTTTTGCGCTGTTGTAGATCTCTTTTCGGCTTGCCATCGCCAAAATGGAAAGACAATGACTTTCTACGTTTCCAAAGGAGCCGTCGGTATTTTGAATATCCTTCAGCGTTTGAATATCCGTATCTTTTTCCGGGATCTCGCCCGTGGCACTCACGGCAAGAATCCTTTTTGCAAGCCCCCCCGCCGTTCCATCATTTTCCGGGATAAAAGCGGTTTTCCCAATCAACATTCCCATGGAAGCCATGGCAAGGGTTTCTTCGAAAGAGGTCAATTCCTTTTTTTCGGTGTAATAGCTTCTGACTTGGGTCAATTCCGTCGCAACGTTTGCCGTTGCCGCAAGGAAAGAGAGAGAAAATGCGGCGATAAGGGTCAGTGTCAGAAGTAATGTAACGATTTTTTTCAACTCCGTGTGCCTCCGTTATTGGTCGGTTTGAACGTGCGCCGTAAACAACGGATTTTGAGCGCACCGTTTCCAGTTGAGTACCAGTGGATCGCTGGGCTTTGCCTTTCCGGTTCTTTCCCGGATAACGTACTGTTCTTCAATCATTTTCTCCAGCGCTTTTTGAATGGTTTTTTGCGGGATCTTATGATAATTTGCAACCACCGCTACCGTTTTTTGGAAGGTGGGTTTGGCATTTTTCCGATGTTTGTTTTCCGCATTGGAAAGACTGGAAAAAAGCATTTTATAATAAGCATCGTTGGGATTTTCCTGTACCGGTTTTACAACCTCAACGAACCAGGAAGCTGTGTTTTTCAACTGTTGGCTAAAGGAATCTTTTACGCCGTATACCCCAACTTCTTTGCCGCAGCGGTTGACCAAAAAACTGACGACGGAAGAGAAGTGTGCATCTCCCGTAAAAAGGACGAAGGTGTCTACGTTCCGGTTGAACATCGCTTTTTGGTAAATACTGTCTAACATGATGAAATCGGTAAAATCTTTTTTGTAGCGGGGGTCCGGGTTCTTCGTCTCGATAATTCTATTTGTAAATTCCCGGATACGAGGAATCTCTTTGGAAAGATTCTGATTGGAAAAGTCCGCAAAAAACACGATTTCTTCCACGTTGACCCGTTTATTCAGGTCTCTCAGCCAACCTTTGTAGTCAGGTTTCGCGTGATACATATTGTTCAATGCAATGAACCAATGTTCAAAATCCACGAAGACCGCGGCAGTGGGTTTTTGTTGGCTGTCGCTTGCGGTATAGGTCTTTTTTCGGCTTATTTTTTGAAGCAGTCCCAAGGTGCGTTCCTCCTTTCTTTTATATTTGATTCTATTATAACATATTTAGATGAGAAAATCAAGTCGGAATTGAAAGAAATGCTTGACAAAATCGAAAGATTCGGATATAATAGAAAGAGAATTTTTGATACAACCCCATTCGGAGGAACAGAATGTACGATATTTCCAAAATCCGCAATTTTTCCATTATCGCCCATATTGACCATGGAAAGTCTACCTTGGCAGACCGTCTTTTGGAGTTGACCGAGACCGTCGAAAAGCGGGAAATGGAAGACCAGGTTCTGGATAATATGGATCTGGAAAAAGAGCACGGCATCACCATTAAAGCCCGCGCTGTCAAATTGGAATATAAAGCCTCCGACGGAGAAACCTATATCCTTAATTTGATTGATACCCCGGGCCACGTGGACTTCCATTACGAAGTTTCCCGGGCGCTCGCCGCCTGTGAAGGCGCCCTTCTCGTGGTGGACGCTTCTCAGGGGATTGAAGCCCAAACACTTGCAAATACCTACCTCGCCATCGACGGGGATTTGGAAATTCTTCCGGTCATCAATAAGATCGATCTTCCCGCTGCCGATCCCGACCGGGTCATTCGGGAAATCGAAGATACCATCGGAATTCCCGCGGAAGAAGCCCCCCGCATCTCCGCCAAAAACGGGTTGAATATTCAGGATGTTTTGGAGCAGGTGGTTCGATACGTTCCTGCTCCCAAGGGAGACCCCTCCGCCCCCTTAAAAGCGTTGATTTTCGATTCCTATTACGATGCGTACCGCGGTGTCGTAGTCTACGTTCGTGTCGTCGACGGATCTCTGTCCAAGGGTCAGCGGATCCGCATGATGGCGACGGGTGCGGAATTCGACGTGGTGGAGATCGGTTATCTTTCTCCCTTCGGTTGCAGACCGGCGGAAACGCTTCGTGCCGGAGAAGTCGGATATATCATGGCAAGCATCAAGACCGTCAGCGATACCCGGGTCGGCGATACGGTTACGCTTGCGGAAACACCGGCGTTGACTCCTCTGCCCGGTTATAAAAAAGCCAATCCTATGGTTTATTGCGGGATTTATTGCGCCGACGGATCCCGTTACGAAGATCTTCGGGACGCCTTGGATAAATTGAGTCTCAACGACGCTTCCATGACCTACGAGCCGGAACACTCCATTGCTTTGGGCTTCGGATTCCGTTGCGGATTTTTGGGGCTTCTGCATATGGAAATTATGCAGGAACGTATCGAGCGTGAATTTAATCTCGATCTGATCACTACCGCCCCCGGTGTCGTTTATCGGCTTACTATGACCGACGGAAGTACTGTCTATATTGATAACCCCACCAATTATCCTTCCCCCGGTTCGATCTTAGAAGCGGAAGAACCCATCGTGAAGACCGATATCATCGCCCCCTCGGAATTCGTCGGTACGGTGATGGATCTTTGTAAAGAACGCCGCGGCGTGTTCAAGACTATGGAATATATTGATGCTTCCCGGGTGGACTTGCATTACGATATGCCTTTGAATGAAATTATCTACGATTTCTTTGATACGTTGAAGGCGCGTACCAGAGGATATGCTTCTTTGGATTACGAATTTTCCCGCTACGTCAAGAGCGATCTTGTCAAATTGGATATTCTTCTCAACGGAGAAGTGGTGGACGCATTGTCCTTTATCGTCCCCGCGGAGCGAGCCTATGCCCGAGGGCGGAAATTGACCGAAAAATTGAAAGAAAATATCCCCCGCCAGTTGTTTGAAGTCCCGATCCAGGCGGCGATCGGGTCAAAGATCATTGCCCGGGAAACGGTGCGCGCCATGCGGAAAGACGTTTTGGCAAAATGTTACGGCGGTGATATTACCCGAAAGAAAAAACTTCTGGAAAAGCAAAAAGAAGGGAAGAAGCGTATGCGTCAATTGGGAACCATAGAAGTTCCTCAGGAGGCGTTTATGGCGGTTCTCAAATTGGATGAGTAACCTTTCTCTTTATATTCACGTCCCTTTTTGCCGCCGCAAATGTAACTATTGTGATTTTTATTCCTCTCCGGCAACTTCCGGAGAGGTTTCTTCCTATGCAAAAGCGTTATGTAATCAGATCTTCACGAGCCCTGCAAAAGGGGAGACCATTGCCACCGTCTATTTCGGAGGGGGAACCCCCTCCCTCTTGTCCGAAAGGGATTTTATTTCCATCGCTTCCGCGCTGCAGGAGTCTTTCGATTTGTCTTCTTGCAAAGAGTTTACCGTGGAATGTAACCCGGAAAGCGTCACCCCTTCTCTCGCCGAGACGTGGGCTCGCCACGGCGTTGACCGAATCAGTATGGGAGTTCAGACTTTTTCGGATAGACAGTTACGGATCCTCGGTCGGCTGCATACGAAAGACCGGGCGGTGGAGGCTTACGGAGAACTGCGCACCGCCGGATTTCAAAATATCAGCCTGGATCTTATGGCGGCGTTGCCCGGACAGACCGAAGAAGAATTGAAGGACGATTTGCAACAAATGATTGCTCTGTCCCCCGAACATCTTTCGGTCTATCTTCTGAAGGTTGAGCCGGGCTCGGTCTTTGGGTTAAAGGGAGTTTCCGAAGCAGAGGAAGAGCTTCAGCGTTCCATGTACCTTCTCACCCATGACGTTCTTTCTTCCGCCGGATACGAGCATTACGAGATTTCTAACTTTGCAAAACCCGGATTTCGGGCAAAGCACAACAGTGTCTATTGGACGGGTGGGGAATATCTTGCTTTTGGTCCCGGTGCGTCCGGTTACTATAGGGGAGACCGCTATCATATCCCCGCAGATGCTTCGGAATTTTGTCGGAAAAACGGCGAGATTTCCCCAATCGTCGACGAATGCGTCGATTTTGAGGAATCTCAAAAGGAGGCGGTTCTTTTGGGGCTTCGCCTGTCGGACGGAATCCACCGTTCCCTGATTCCGAAGGAAAAGGACTCTTTTTTGAAAATCCTTTGCGACCGCGGTTACGCCGCCTTGACTGAAGACCGTTTTTCCCTGACTGCCGAAGGATTTCTCATTTCCGATTACGTGATCCGGGAATTGCTTTCGGACAGATAATTTACAATTCCCTCACACAGCGACGTGCATAGTTCGTTGCGAAAGGTCTCCTGTTTCAATTTATAAAGATCCGCGGCATTGGAAATAAATCCACACTCCACAAGTACGCTCGGAATGGTTACCGTTC
>JAZNDV010000159.1:0-4051 GCA_045588285.1 Eubacteriales bacterium | reverse complement strand
GCTACGATCCGACTTGTGGACGAGACCCGCACTGTCGTCGCTTGCAGTGATCTTTCGATGATCGGGCAAAGCGTTGAGACGAATATTTCGGAATATTTTACCCTGTCTGACGTTGCCGTGATCAACGGCTATACATACCGTGTGATCGGTTCTCGGGTTAAGTTCGAGAGTTTCGTGTTCGTTAAGGGGACTGACTCTGTTGCGGAAACTCTTTCCGGTGTTTTTGCGTTGTCTCTCAGTACGATCAAAGAATACTACGACGAAAAGTACGACAAAGGAAACTTTGTCAAAAACGTCATGCTCGAAAATATTCTTCCCGGCGACATTTACCCTAAGAGTAAAGAGCTTCATTTCAACGGTGATATTCCTCGGGTCGTTATTCTGATCCGCCTCGTGGACCGCACCGAAGTTTTTGCCTACGATATCGTACAGAATCTTTTCCCCGAAAAGACGAAAGATTTCGTCGTGAACGTTGGGGAAAACGATATTGCTCTGATCAAAGAAGTCAAGGCAGGCGTTCAGCAAAAGGACTTGGAAAAATTGGCACGCTCTATCGTTGATACCTTGAATTCCGAATTCTATACCCGCGCCGTGGTCGGAATCGGTACGGTTATCAATAACCTGCGGGAACTTTCCCGTTCTTACAAAGAAGCTCAGGTCGCTATTGAAGTAGGCAAGGTTTTCGACGTGGAGAAGGTGATCATGAGCTATTCCAATCTCGGAATCGGCCGTTTAATTTATTATCTCCCCACAACTCTTTGCAATATGTTCCTTGCGGAAGTGTTCAAGAAAGGGTCTATTGAGTCTCTTGACCATGAAACCCTCTTCACCATTCAAAAATTCTTTGAGAATAACCTCAACGTTTCCGAAACTTCCCGAAAACTTTTCGTCCACCGAAACACTTTGGTGTACCGGCTGGAAAAGATCCGCCGTCTGACCGGTTTGGATCTGAAGCAGTTTGACCACGCAATCGTATTCAAAGTGGCGCTGATGGTTCGGAAATATTTGGAGTCTAACCCGACGAAGTATTGATCGGAGGTTTGTTTTGATCCAATTTGTAAATGTAACCAAGCGGTATGATAAATCGGGCACCGTGGCGTTGCGGAAGGTCAATCTCCGTATCGACGACGGCGAATTTGTCTTTATCACCGGAAATTCCGGTGCCGGAAAATCCACGATGGTTCACCTTCTTACTTGTGAAGATATCCCTTCCAAGGGAGATGTGATCGTCGACGGGGCGAACACCAGAAAACTTTCCCGGCGGCAGATCCCGAAATATCGCCGCCGTATCGGTATCGTGTTTCAGGATTTCCGCCTGATCCCTAATCTTACCGTATACGATAATATCGCCTTTACTCTCCGGGTCGTGGGGCGCCGCCGTAAAGAGATCGTCCGCCGGGTGGAGCGTGTTATGGAACTTGTGGGACTTTCTCATAAGGCAAAAGTTTATCCCGACCAGCTTTCCGGCGGAGAACAGCAACGGGTTGCCGTTGCCCGTGCCATCGTCAACAATCCTTCCATGATTATTGCGGACGAGCCTACTGGGAACGTAGATCCGTCTCTTTCGGTGGAGATCATGAATATGCTTCTCCGTATTAATCAAATGGGCATCACCGTCATTGTGGTTACTCACGAACAACATCTGGTGGATCAGATGAATCAGCGTGTGATCCGCATTGAAGAAGGCCGTGTCGTTTCTGACACCGCTGACCCCGAAACGGAGGTGGATTCCGATGAGTTTTGACAGCCTTTGGTTTTTGATTAAAAGTGCCTTGAATAATCTGTATCGGAATATTCTTCTTACCGTTGCGTCCGTTACCGTATTAACCATTTGTCTCACCCTTTTGGGGTGTACGACTCTTGTGGTTCGAAACGTCAACGCCTTTGTGGAGGAGATCGGAGAGAGCCGCATCGCCGTTTTTCTTGAAGAAGACATGGACGATCTTGACATTGTCCGTTTTAAGGAAGATCTAATCGCCGTCGGGAATATCGGCGAGGTCACTTACGAAACAAAAGAACAGGCCCTTGAAAACTATTTGGAATCACTCGGCGGCGTTACCGGTATAGAAGACGCTCTTGATCCGGAGACCTTCCGTGCTTCTATGATCTTTGAGATCTTAGACCTTTCCAAATACGATCAGACCCTTTATGAGATCGAAAAGTTGGACGGGGTTGGGGAAATTCAGGAACGCCGGGACATCGTGGAAGGAATTCTTGAGATCCGCCAGATCATATCCTTCCTCTCGATTTGGGTAATTGCCTTGTTTTTAGTGGTCTCCATGTTTATTATCATGAACTCCGTCAAACTGTCTGTTTACGCCCGCCGGCTGGAGATCAATATTATGAAATACGTCGGTGCGACGGATTTCTTCATACAATTACCCTACTTTATAGAAGGTATGATTATCGGACTTCTTGCCGGAATCATTTCCTTCTTCGTGCAGTTTTACGTTTACACTGCCATCTTGTATCCCATTCTTTCTGAATTGTTTACTCCTCTTTCTTTTATCGGAGAATTGACCTTCTGGATTCCATTCTTCCTGATCGGCGGAGTATTGATCGGAATCATCGGGTCGGTATATCCGGTGAAAAAGTATCTCAAGGTTTGACCTTTTTCTCGTTTTTAAGGTGGTTTTATGACAAAAAAGATCCTTACACTCCTTATGGCAGCTATTCTTACCCTCAGTTTCCTTTCCATGACCTTTACCGCTGCCCCTGCAACTTCCGTGGAAGATGCAAGGGATAAGATCCAGCAGTCTCAGGACCGCCGGGAAGAACTGGAAAAATTGCTTGCCGCTTCCAAAAAAGAAGAAGAATCTTACATGGATCAAAAGGAGATTCTGGAACAACAGTTGGGCGAATTGAATTCTGAAATTAGCGCCTACGATGAGTTGATTTCCGATCTTGATACTCAGATCGCGTCGATGGAGCAATCGATTGCCGATGCAGAGGTGTCTTACCAGGAAAATATCGACAAGTTCAAAGCCCAGGCGCGTGCTACGTACGAACAAGGTGAGATTACTTATCTCGACGTTCTTCTCGGCTCGGAAAGCTTTTCGGATTTTCTGCTTCGTTTGGATTACGTAAAACAAGTCGCTCTTTACGAGAAAGAACTGTTAAATACTATCACGGAAAGTATTCAAACCATTAAAAACAGCAAGGCGGAAGTGGAAGCAAAGCGCTCGGAGCAGGTTTCCGCCCGGGATTCCGTTGCAGAACGCAAAAAAACCGTTCAGGACAAAAATAGCGATCTGCAGAGCCTTGTCAATAAAATGAATTCCAATCAGGAATATTACAACAAATTGATTCAACAGGAAGCCGCAAACGAAGAGAAATTAAATCAATGGATTCAAGAGGAACTTTCCGGCCGCGAAGAATCCGACGTAGTCTACGATAACGGCGAATGGTTGTGGCCTGTAGAGCGGGGCAACAGTTACCATTACGTTTCTTCCGGTTACGGCTGGAGAACGTTAAGAGGAAAAAGAAGCTTCCATTATGCCATTGATATTGCCGTCCCCAGAAACACCAAAGTCCTTGCCAGTAAATCCGGAGAAGTGATCTATTCCGGTTGGAAAAACGGCGGATACGGCTGGCTCGTTCAGATCGATCACGGCAACGGATATATTACTTACTACCTTCATTTGAATTCCAAGCCTCCCGTTTCGGTGGGACAGCGGGTGGAAAAAGGACAGGTCATCGGTTACGTCGGCATGACCGGCGGCACCAGTACCGGTTATCACCTTGATATTCGTTTTTATGTGAACGGAAGTCCCCAAAATCCCCTGAACTATCTGAAAAAACCCAGTTGGCTGACACGATGAACGGAGGTTCTTTATGAAGAAATCCACCAAAGGTATTCGTTACGGAACGATGTTCTTTATTTTGGTCGCCACCGTCATTTTAACGGCGATTGCCACATATTTTTATGTCAGTCAGAAAGTGGATAATTTAGGACGCAATCAACAGATTTATACCAAATTGAATAAAGTCAACGACCTGATCAATAAAAACTATATTCTTCCCATTGATCCCGTTTACGGAAACGATCTGA
>JAZNDV010000158.1:0-4885 GCA_045588285.1 Eubacteriales bacterium | reverse complement strand
AGATCGACCTTGAAATGTCCTTCGTGGAAGTGGAAGACGTTCTGAAGATCGGCGAAGGCTTTATCCGCCGGGTATTCCAAGAGGCTTTGGGAGTTGATATTCCCATGCCCCTTCCCCGTATGACTTATCAGGAAGCCATGGAACGTTACGGCTCCGATAAACCGGACGTTCGTTTCGGTATGGAGATCATCGACCTGACTGAAACCGTCAAAGATTCCGGATGCGCCGTTTTCTCCGGTGCTATCGCCGGGGGAGGCTCCGTCCGGGCATTGGTGGCGGAGGATTCCGTTTCCAAACTGACCCGCAAGGAAATTGACAAATTGGTAGAATACGTGAAGGGGGTCGGCGGAAAGGGAATTGCCTGGATCCGTCTCACCGAAGAAGGAATGACCTCTTCCTTTGCCAAATTCATGACCGAGGAAGAAATGAACGCCATTCTTGCCAGGACCGGAGCGAAGACCGGCGATGTGGTTCTCGTCATTGCAGACACCAACAACACCAAGGCGCTGACCACCTGCGGTATGCTCCGCAACCATCTTGCCAAAAAGTTGGAACTCAAACTGGAAGGATATAAATTCCTGTGGATCGTGGAATTCCCCTTCTTTGAATACGATGAAGAATCCCAAACCTGGATCGCCATGCACCATGCCTTTACGGCGCCCTTGGACGAATGTCTCGATTATCTGGAAACAGACAAAGGCAAGGTCCGTGCCAAGTGTTACGATCTGGTGCTCAACGGCATTGAATTGGCTTCCGGTTCGATCCGCATCACCGATCCCGAATTGCAGAAACGTATTTTCCGCCTGCTGGGTCTGACCGATGAAGAAGCCTATGAAAAATTCGGCTATCTTACCGATGCCTTCCGCTACGGCGCACCCCCCCACGGCGGTATGGGATTGGGGCTTGACCGTTTGGTCATGCAGATGCTTGGGTGTGAATCGCTCCGGGACGTCGTGGCATATCCCAAGGTTCAGAACGCTTCCGAACTGATGACCGATTGCCCCGCCCCCGTGGATGAGGATCAGTTGAAGATCCTCGGCATTTCCACCGTAACCGATAACGAATAACCTTCATACGCAAGGAGTTTTATACCATGATTGAAGTCACCGGGCTTACCAAACGGTATGGGAAAAAGACCGCCGTGGATAATTTGACCTTTACCGTCCGCCGGGGAGAGATCGTCGGGTTTTTAGGGCCCAACGGTGCCGGAAAGAGCACTACTATGAATATGCTTACCGGCTATATTGCGCCCACCGTCGGCACCATCTATATTAACGGCTATCATTTAATGGACGCCCCGGAAAAGGCGAAGGAATACGTGGGGTATCTCCCCGAAATTCCGCCTCTTTATATGGATATGACCGTCAACGAATATCTGAATTTCGTTTTCGGGCTGAAAAAGTGTAAATTTCCCCGACGGGAGCACTTGAATGAAGTGTGCGAAGTGGTGCGCATTTCCCACGTTCGCCATCGTATGATCCGGAACCTGTCCAAAGGATACCGTCAGCGGGTAGGTCTCGCCCAGGCTTTGATCAACGACCCTAAAATTTTGATTTTGGACGAACCCACCGTGGGACTTGACCCCAAAGAGATCGTGGAGATCCGTAATCTTATTCATAAATTGGGGCAGACCCGGACGGTCATTCTTTCGTCCCACGTGCTGTCGGAGATCCAATCGGTCTGTGAACGGGTGATCATCATCAACGAGGGACACTTGGTTGCCGATGCGTTGACCGAGGACCTTGCCCGTTCCGCTGCCGCGAACAGCCGCTACGCCGTCCGTATCGCCGCTCCCCAGGATCAGGTCGTCCCGGTGCTTTCTGCCATTCCCGGCATGCTGAAGGTGGAGCTTCAGGGTTCGATGGAACCGGGTACGGTAGACGTGATGATCGAAGCGGACAAGGACGTGGATATCCGCCGCGCCTTGTTTGAGGAATGTGCAAAGCGAGGTTGGTACATTTTGGTGATCACTCCCGTTGGGGTTTCGCTGGAAGACATTTTCCTCAAGCTGGTCGATCAATCTTCCGTCCGCCAAGAGGGAGAACCTCTTACCCTGGACGAAGCAGAATCTGCGGAACCCGCAGAAGAACCGAAGGAGGACGAAGCCGAATGATTGCCGTATTGAAACGGGAGTTGGTAGGGTTTTTCAAAAATTCTACCGCCTATCTGCTCCTTGCTATCTATGCCTTTTTATCTGCTCTGTTCTTTTGCTTGTTCGTTATGCTGAATAACACCAGCTATTTGGGAAATTTCTTCGGACTTTGGTTGTTCATCGTGGAGATCATCGTAGTTTCCATTATGTCTATGCGCTTTTTTTCGGAAGAGAAAAAGAACAAAAGCGATCAGTTGATCTTTACTTCTCCTGTGAGTCTCACCGGCGTTGTGATGGGAAAATTTTTGGGCGGTATGAGCGTTTTTACCGCCTGCACCCTGATCAATTTGGTCTATGTATTCATTATTGACATCTTTGGTACGCCCGATGCCGGTACGAATTTTGCCAACTTCCTCGGAACGTTGCTTTTGGGCTCTTGTATGATCTCCATCGCCCTTTTCGTGTCCTGTCTGACCGAAAATTCCATCGTCGCTGCCGGAGGTACGGCTGCAGTATTTCTGCTTTTGATGTTGGTGGATTTCATCGCTTCTTTCTTACGGGCTCTTCTTCCCCCGTGGTTGCAATGGCTTCCTCAAATCATTCAAAAATTGAACGTCTTTATTTGGTATGATAATTTTGCCGGAGGGATCGTAACTCTGTCCTCCGTGGTTTTTTATCTGTCCTTTACGGCGATTTTCCTGTTTTTGACGGTGCGCGTGTTGGAACGCCGCCGCTGGCGTTAAGGAGGTGTCGGAATGAAAAAGAAAGTCAAAGAAACCGGAATTCTTCTTTCCGAAGATACCGCCGAACTCGCCTACCATGTGGAAGTCCGTAAGAGTTTTTGGGCAAAATTCCGTTACGGTGCCGCAGCCACGGTCTTTACCGCCGTTTTCGTTGCGCTCATGATCGGGCTGAACGTCTTGGTCGGACTTGCCTCCGATCGGTTTAATCTCCAATGGGATCTGACCGAAAAGCAGATTTTTACCGTCAGCGATGAAACGGTGGAATATTTGCAGAAATTGGAATATGACGTGGAATTTATCGTCCTTGGAGACGAGGCAAATTGGCGCAGTTATTCCACCTCTGCCTCTTCCGGCTCTTCCGGTCTGGGAGTTTCGGTTCACAAATATATTGTGGAAACCCTTGACCGTTACGCGGAAGAGTCCGAACACGTCAAACTTCATTACGTGGATTATAACTACAATCCCGAATTTTTCAAAGAACGGAATAATCTCCCCGTTACCGACGATTTGGGAGACGACCCGGTTCTGATTATTTATTCTCCCGATACCGGACGTTACCGCTTTATCCGTAATTCGTTGTTCAGCGACAGTCAATATCTTGCGCTGGAAAACCGCCTGAACACCGGAATCCGCTACACCACCAATCCGGACATGAAAAAGATTGCCGTTCTCAGCGGTCACAGCGAACGGAATCTTGCGTACTTCAAAGCGGTCATGGAAGACGACGGATATATGGTCAATACTTTGGAACTGACCACCGTGGAGAAAATCCCCGACGATTATCAACTGATCGTTATCTGCAATCCCACCCGCCAATATTCTGCCAGTGACATTGCTAAGATCGACGCATTCCTTTCCAACAATGAATTGGAAGGGAAGAGTATGATGGTCTTTGCTGATTTGGATTATTGCAATTCCGACACGGAACTGCGCGGGTATCTGACAGAATGGGGAATTTCTCTGCAGGACGAATGTATTTACGATCCGGAGCGCAGTACCACCCTGACCGGAGCCAACGCCACCTTCCGGGTAAAATATTCCGACGAAGCATCGGCAATGACCGGCACCCTGGCTTCCGGCAATTTTGATCTGAATTTGCAATTGGGCAAGACCCGGGCGCTGAAAAAACTCTTTGAAGAGCAAAACGACGTTTCGGTCTATTCTCTCTTGCAATCCTCGGAAACGTCCTTCTCCCGGTTCCAAGTCGCCTCCCGCAACGATTTTTCCGGCATCAAAAAGCAGGAAGGAGATACCTCCGGACCCTTTGACGTAGGACTTTTGGCGTTGCGTAAGCGCTACGACGGATTGAATACCTTTGCCTCTTCCGTAGCCGTTTTCGGTTCTACTTCCTTGGTGGACGATTATTTCATCTCCAACGTGGACAGCGAAAACCAAGCGACCCAGGAATATATGGCACAATTGGTTCATTTTATGGCGGCACAGAGCGAAACCCTGACCAGCCATATCCCAACCGTCAGCCTTTTGACCGACACCTTGAAATTTGAAAATGACGGACAGATCACCGCTGTTTGGGTGGTTTCTGCCGTGGTCATTCCCTTGTGCTTCCTTGCCTGCGGGCTGCTGATTTGGAGACGAAGAAAACATTTATGATAAAAAAACGTATGCTCACTATAGGGATCTTTTTGTTGGTCTGCGCTCTTGTGGCAGTTGCCATCGTTGTGATCTCGCAAATCGAACCTACCCCCGAACCGGAAGAAGAAAATCTGGATTTTGGACTTACCGTCAACGACGAAGGGATCAAAGTGTTCCGATTTTCTCCCAAAAACGTGGATTATATGGAAATTACCAATCCCCATGGCACTTATCGGGTTCGTATGGACGGAAAATCGGTCTATATCGTCGGTTACGAGACGATTCCCCTTCTTTCCGCCTCTTCCCTCGGTCTGTTCCGAAGCGTAGAGACCTTATCCCTCAATACCGTCGTGGACGAAAATTGTACCGACCCGTCCCGTTTCGGTCTGGCAGAACCGCAAGCGACTATCACCATTCAAGCGTACAGTCACGCCAGCGTCACCTTCCATGTGGGCGA